>CAZSMH010000025.1:0-21300 GCA_964607965.1 uncultured Christensenellaceae bacterium | reverse complement strand
AGTTTATATATTGACACCGGTAGTAAAACAATGTTTAATTCTAATTAATCTGCCTTATCGGCATGAAGCCGGTACAAAAATGGGCTATGTCTTGTTTTTACTTATACCATGAAGGTATGCTGCTTCCTTTGGAAGACAGAACTTATGGTATTTTTTATTTTGGAGGGATACTTAATGAAACACACAAACCTAAAGAACCTGCTTTTAAGCGCGATGCTGCTTGCACTTGCTCTTGTCCTGCCTTCGCTTACGCTTAATAGCCAACATCTGGGACAGATTTTTTTACTCATGCACCTGCCTGTTCTTCTCTGCGGTTTTGTCTGCGGATGGCCGTTTGGTCTTGCAATAGGCGCAATCGCGCCGATACTAAGGAGCGTGACCTTTGGTATGCCGTCAATGATGCCGACAGCCGTTGGAATGGCTTTTGAACTCGCAGCCTACGGTCTGCTGTGCGGTTTGCTATATAAGCATCTGCCAAAAAAAGCGGTATTTATATATGTGACTTTACTGCTGGGCATGATAGGCGGCAGACTCGTCTGGGGGGCGGCAATGTATATGCTGCTTGGCCTTTCAGGTTCTGCGTTTTCTTTTGAGGCTTTTTGGGGAGGCGCCGTGTTGAATGCCCTGCCCGGAATAGCACTTCAGATAGTACTTATCCCCCTTATTGTTATCGCGCTCGAACGCGCTAAGCTTATAAAAAGGAGCGAACCTTAATCAGCGTGAAAGAGTTGATGTGCGCACACTATAAGCGCTATCCAAAAATGCAGCTTACAGATATGATAAAGCTGTTGTATCAAAGCGAATTTGCGGGCAGCCATGAAGCATCGCGTAAATTAGCCAGCGTTTTAAAACTTGAAGAGGAATGCCTCACTGTGCCCTGTTCCGCAGGCGCTGTTGAAAACATAGGCAATGGCTTGTGCCGCCTTCACTTGTGCAACATAAAACAAATTGGTATAGGCATGGATACGGTAAGCCGTTTGTTTGCTGCGACCGCAAATACCGTGCAAGCAAGCGCCGACGGCTTTATAAAAAAATTAGAACTGCTGCATCAGTGTATAAAAGAAGGTTTGCTGCCTTTTGATTCGCAGCAGTTTTTAGAGTTTACAGAAGAGATGCGCAAAAACGGCTGGCCGCCCGTCCGTCACAGCCGGGAGTACCATGAAGCATACAACCCCGCTTACCGTATAATAAAAAAAGAATACTGCAAATACATAGAGGCTTTTTCCGCTATAGATAAACTGCTTGCCCAAAAAGCCAGCATAACAGTGGCAATAGAAGGCAGAAGCGGCGCCGGCAAATCAACTCTGGCCGCTCTTTTTTGCCAAGTATATGATAGTATTAGCTTGTTTCATATGGACGATTTTTTTCTGCCGCACAGCCGCAAAACCAAAGAGCGGCTTGCAGAGCCCGGCGGAAACATAGACTACGAGCGGTTTGGCGACGAAGTGCTTTACGGTCTTAAAAGCGCAGCCCCTTTCAATTACCGTAAATACGACTGTGCGCTTGACAAGCTTAGTCCTCCTGTAAGTGCATGCCCTTCGCACCTTAATGTTATCGAAGGCGTATACAGTATGCATCCCAATCTTCGGGAAAGCTACGACTATGCTGTTTTTTTGGATGCAGATACTCAAACGCAAAGCGAACGCATCAAAAAACGCAGCGGAGAAAGTTTGCATAAACGCTTTTTAGAAGAATGGATACCGCTTGAGGAGCTGTATTTCTCGGCGTACAATATAAAAAGCCTGTGCGATACAGTATACTGATAAGCAGGCGCTCAGCCTTTTTTAAGCTTTTTCCAATTTTTTTCTTGACTTTTACTTTGTAGCGTGCATATAATATCGCAAAGAAAAATATCAAGGAGCGCACATGAACGGGTGTTCGTGCCAAAAAAAGTATTTCGCGTTTATCTACCGGAGCTATTATTATGGCTTCGGATATTTTACGTTAAATAACGAACACCGGTATAAATGGGTTGCTTGAAACAGGCTTATAATCAGTACATATAAGGGAGCTCATGCCGGGCTCCCTTTTTGATTTATAATACGGAGGTAAAAAAATGATAATTATTTTAAAACCGGGCGCAGAACCTTTGAAAGTGTCCGAATTGATCAAGTCGTTAGAGCAGGACTATTCGCTTGAGGTGCAGCGGATGGACGGCGTTAATTACTCAATTTTGGGGCTTATAGGAGACACCGCTTCTCTTGATACCGAGCCTATCTCTGAAAGGTCTGTAGTCAAGAAGGTACTTCGCGTGCAGGAGCCTTATAAAAAGGTAAACCGCGCGTTTCACCCAAGCGATACAGTAGTGCAGGGCAAAGGCTTTTCTATAGGCGGAAAACAGCTTGCGGTTATAGCCGGACCTTGCTCGGTAGAAAGCGAGGAACAGATAGTTTCCATTGCGAAACAGGTTAAAGAGGCGGGCGCTAATTTTCTTCGCGGCGGCGCGTTCAAACCCCGCACCAGCCCTTACCGTTTTCAGGGGCTTGGCGCCGAAGGTTTAAAATATCTTGAGACGGCACGTGCCGAAACCGGGCTGCCTATAGTAACCGAAATCACCAGCGCTCAGTACGTTGATCTGTTTGTTGACAGGGTAGACGTTATACAGGTGGGTGCGCGCAACATGCAGAACTTTGTGCTGTTGCGGGAACTCGGCAACACCAAAACGCCAGTGCTGCTAAAGCGCGGTTTATCGGCGACAATAGAGGAATGGCTCATGTCGGCGGAATACATTGCGGCGGGCGGAAACCCAAATGTTATTTTATGCGAGCGCGGCATACGGACTTTTGAAACTGCAACGCGAAATACGCTGGATATAAGTGCGGTGCCTGTAATAAAACGCCAGAGCCATCTGCCGGTATTGGTGGACCCGAGCCACGCCGCAGGTCTGTGGTGGGCAGTAGGTCCCCTGTCGCTGGCTGCGGTCAGCGCAGGCGCAGACGGCGTTATGATTGAAGTGCACGAGCAGCCCGCCGAAGCTCTCTCGGACGGAAAACAATCGCTGCTGCCCGAAAAGTTTTGCGCAGTCGTAAAACAGCTAAGGCTTGCGGCAGAGATGATGGACAGGACGGTATAGCCATGGAAACGCGCATAACCGGTAAAAAAATACTTGCTGTCGGCCTTGGGCTTATCGGCGGTTCGGTAGCAAAGGCACTGCGCGCCGCGGGTTGCCAAAATATAGACGGTCTTGATACAAACACCAAAACGCTAAAGCAGGCGCTTGCGGATAATGTAATCGGTTCAATATACTCGCCCGGCGAGAAGACTTACGATATAGTTATATGCAGCCTGCCGCACCGCATTGTACCCTCCGTATATTCACAGATAAAAGACAGCCTTGAAAGCGGCGGCGTATTTGCCGAGCTTTCGGGTTTAAAATCCTGCGTGACGCGCTGCTTGTGCACAATAATGTGCGAACAGCATGTGCTTTTATCCCTCCATCCAATGGCCGGCAGCGAAAAAACGGGTTATATCAACTCCAGCGTTTCACTGATGCACGGCGCTCCTATTATATTGACTCCGACCGAAAAAACAAATGAGACCGCACTTAGTTGGGCGGGTTTTATTGCGCGCGCCTTAAACTGCGGCGAAATGATTACTCTGTCGGCGAAAAGGCATGACGAAGCAATTGCCGCCGTAAGCCATCTTCCGCATATCACTGCACTTGCGCTGTGGAAGACAGGCAAGCACAGCGCGCGCTGCGCAGGCGGCAGCTTCCATTCCGCTACCCGCGTAGCCAATTTAAACGCTTCGCTCTGGGCAGGACTATTGACCGACAATGCAGAATATTTGCTAAATAGCCTTGAGCATTTTAAGCAATGCATTGATACTCTCGAACAGGCCGTCCGTACAAAGGACGCGGCTGCTCTGGAAAAACAACTTTGTCTTATGGCAAAGACGGGAGATGCGCCATGAACATGCTTACAATAAAAACAGGAACAAGCGTATATCGCGTATATATAGGCAAAGGCCTTCTCGGCATTCTTCCCGACAGGTTAAAGCAGCTTTTCACTGAAAGCCGTTTTGTTGTGATTACGGATACAACAGTCTTTAACCTATACGGCAGCAAATTAAAGCAGTATTTTTCAGACGAGGGGCTTGAATGCCACATACTTACCGTGGAGCCGGGCGAAAGCTCTAAATGCATAGAAACATTATCCTATCTTTTAAGCGCATTGGCGCAGCGCGGCTACAACCGGGCCGATGTAATAGTAGCGCTTGGCGGCGGCGTAATCGGGGACCTGGCCGGTTTTACGGCTGCGATTTACCTTCGCGGAATACGTTATGTACACGTCCCTACAACGCTTTTAGCGCAGATTGACAGCTCGATAGGCGGCAAAACCGCCGTAAATCTGCCGGAAGGCAAGAACCTGGCGGGCGCTTTTTATCAGCCCAGCGCAGTGTTTGCAGATACCGAAGTTTTAAAAACGCTCCCCGAAGAGCAGTTCGCCAACGGAATGGCCGAGGTTATAAAACACTCTCTTATAAAGGACTCCTCTATGTTCAGTTTGCTTGAAGAGGGCGAAAAAGTAAGCGCGGATTCGGATGATCTGGAAAGCCTTATCGTTGCTAATCTCGCAATAAAACGCGACGTTGTCGCTAAAGACGAGCGGGATAAGGGCGAACGCATGCTGCTTAATTTCGGACATACAATAGGCCACGGCATAGAGCGGTTCTGTGCAGCTTCTAATATGCCGATGACGCACGGCAAAGCGGTTGGCATAGGCATGGCGGCAATCGCTGCGGCAGGTGAACGTGCAGGGCTTACGGCAAAAGGAACGGCAGCACGAATAGTAGAAGTTCTTAAAAAAGCCGGGCTGCCGCACGAAATGGGCGAGTTTGACAAGGACGAGATCTTAAAGGGCATATTTATTGATAAGAAGAACGTGGCCGATGTGCTTAACCTTGTAATGCTGAAGCGCCCGGGCAGCGCGTTTTTGCACCGCATACCGCGCCACGATATGCATCGGTTTATTTAAAGGAATGATTATGGACAAAAAAGTATTGCCTTGCGCACTTTTTGGAAAAGTTGATATTCCGCCCTCAAAGAGCGCGGCGCACCGCGCCATAATAGCGGCGGCACTTGCAAAAGGGCGCAGCAAAATAAGCAATATAGATTTATCCAGCGATATGCTCGCAACAATAGACGCATGCCGCAGTTTAGGATGCACCATAAACGTCGTTAAAAACGGACGGTGCACACTGGCCGTGGGCGGCGGTTTGACTGCCGGCAAAAACGCGGTTATCGATTGCCGCGAATCGGGCTCCACGCTGCGTTTTTTAATACCCGTAGCGTGCGCTTTAGGCGGCAATTATATTTTTACAGGAAGCGGCCGTCTGCCCTTAAGGCCGTTAGACGAATATTTTCGCATTTTCGGCGAACAGGGAATAGAGTATGCGCATCCGGCGGATGCCAATCTGCCTCTTACCGTAAACGGAACACTGCGCGGCAAAGATTTTGTGCTGGACGGGCGCGTCAGTTCCCAGTATGTTACCGGGCTGCTGTTTGCGCTGCCCCTGCTTGATGCCGGTTCAAGCATCACCGTACGCGGCGACTTTGAGTCCCGCGGCTACGCAGATATGACTGTTGACATGCTCCGCCGTTTCGGCATTCGTGTGCAAACAGTTAAGGACAGCTTTTTTATCCCCGTAGACCGGCAGTATCAGCCGCAGAATATTTGCATAGAGGGCGATTATTCACAGGCCGCGTTTTTTTTGGTCGGCGGCGCAGCGGCAGGCGAAGTACGCATAGAAGGGCTTTGTGAAAACTCACTGCAGCCCGACAGCGCAATAGTGCCCATACTGCGGCGGATGGGCGCGGATATAACATGGGAAAACAACGCGCTTATCGCAAAAAAATCAAACCTTCACGGCATCAGCGCAGACGTATCGCAATGCCCGGATTTAACGCCCCCTCTGGCGATAGCCGCGGCCTTTGCGCAGGGCACAACGCATATAACAGGCGCGGCACGGCTTCGTATTAAAGAGTGTGACAGGTTGAGCGCTCTTGCCGAGAACTTATCACGGCTTGGGATAAAGACAACTGAAACGCAGGATTCGCTTTCGATAACGGGCGGCATAATAAACGGAGGCGAAATAGACTCGTTCAAAGATCACCGTATCGCTATGGCTTTTGCCGTTGCTGCGGCGGGCGCACGCGGCGCTGTTACTATACGCGGCGCGCAATGCGTGGAAAAATCATACCCCGGCTTTTTTGAAGATTTTATAGCATTGGGAGGTAAGCTTTTATGAGCAGCATATGGGGACGGCATTTTATTGTTGAAATATTCGGAGAATCCCACGGTCCGAAAATAGGTGCTGTTATAACGGGCATACCGGCAGGTACTGTGCTGGATTTCCCGAAAATACGCACTTTTCTTGACAGGCGGCGCCCCGGCGACGAAGCGTGGTCTACAAAGCGCGGCGAAGCGGACGATTTTGAAGTGGTCAGCGGCTATTATGACGGCCATGCCACAGGTACGCCGCTGTGCGTGCTGTTTCACAACACCGCACAGCGTTCATCCGATTACGATGTACCTCCAAATCGCCCCGGCCATGCGGACTATACCGGTTATGTACGCTATAAAGGTTATAACGATCCGCGCGGAGGAGGCCATTTTTCCGGACGGCTTACAGCGCCTCTCGTTTTTGCGGGCGCAGCGGCTGCACAGATTCTTGAGCCTTACTGTATATACGCTGCCACCCACATTCGGCGTATAGAGGATATTGAAGATACGCCCTTTGATAAAACAGATATCAAAAAAGAGCTGGCACAAAGTTTATCCGCAATGCGCCTGCCTCTTATCGACGAAAAAAAGCGCAAAGCGGTTGAAGGCGCGGTACACAGTGCCGCGTCCAAAGGGGACTCGGTGGGCGGCATTATAGAGTGCGCGGTATGCGGTCTGCCCGCAGGGCTCGGCAGTCCGTTCTTCGACACTGTTGAAAGCTCTCTTGCCTCTTTGCTGTTTGCGATACCTGCGGTAAAGGGCGTATCTTTCGGAGCGGGCTTTACTTTCGCGAAAATGCGCGGCAGCAGCGCCAACGATGCTTATAAAATGGAAGACGGCCGCATTGTTACGTCAACAAACAACAACGGCGGCGTTCTGGGAGGCATAACCACTGGCATGCCGCTTGTATTCGAAACAGTTATTAAACCGACTGCGTCCATTGCACATGCACAGCAGACGGTAAACTTAAAGACTCTTGAACCTGAAACCTTGGAAATAAAGGGGCGGCATGACGCATGCATAGTGCCGCGCGCGGCTGCGGCGGTAGAAGCCGCCGCATATATATGCGTTCTTGATTTGCTATTGGAAAGGAGCCTTTGATGGGGTACGAAGAGGAAATCGCTGATCTTCGCGAAAAGATAGATGCTATAGACGAGCAGATTGTGCCTCTTTTTGAGGCGCGTATGCGCGCAGCGGATGAAGTGGCGGAAATAAAAAGGCGTTACGGTCAGCCAGTTTTCGATGCGGGACGTGAAAACGCTGTTATATCGCGCGCTCTTTCACGACTGCAAGACGCTGCGAATGATGATTCTGCACGCCGTTTTTTCCGGGCGCTTATGGATTTAAGCAAGCAGCGCCAGCACACTCATCTGCCGTCTCCCGCCGATACCGGTGCTGATACGCCCCCGGCCATAGGGCATCTTGGGCTCCGTGGTTCGTTTTCTCATATAGCCGCGTGCGAAGCTTTCGGCGAAGATGCCCCGTTTATAAGCTTTGATACCTTTGAAGCCATGTTCGAGGCATTGCGTAACGGAGAGATAGGCCGCGCCATACTGCCTGCCGAGAACACGGAAACAGGCAGCATAACATCTGTTGTGGACTTGCTGGCAAGATACGGTTATTATATAGTAGCGGAAAAGCTGCTGAAGGTGTCGCAGAGCATTCTTGGCATAAAAGGCGCAAAATTAGAGCAGATAGAGATGGTGTGCTCGCATCCTGAGCCTATTGCACAGTGCAGCCGGTTCCTCTCTGCGCATCCTGGTATATCCGCGTATCCCGCATTGAGCACCGCGCAGGCGGCCAGCAGCGTTGCCGAGCTTTGTAATAAAACGGTGGGCTGCATAGCATCCGCGCTGGCGGCAAAAATATACGGACTCGATGTTCTGGCAGAGAACATTCAAAACAGCGAGACCAACTCGACGCGTTTCGTAATAGTGGCAAGAAAACCTATAATAACTCCTGCATGCGACAAGACGAGCATCGTTTTTAAGCTTGACCACAAACCGGGGGCGCTGTTGGAGCTTCTCCGTTTATTTTGTGATATAAATATATTAAAGCTCGAATCGCGCCCCCTTGCGGGAAGGCCGTTCGAGTATCTGTTTCATTTAGATTTTGAAGGCAGTATAGACAATAAACACATAGCGCAGGTTTTAGAGCATGCAAAAAAGCATGCAGCCCAACTCGTTTGGCTGGGCTCATACCCGCGCATGACGTTTGCATAACTGTCAAAAGGAGGTCACTTGATAAAGGCAGGTCTTATAGGCGACAGGCTGTCTCACAGCCTTTCTCCGAAGATACACGAAAAATACTGGCATCTTACAGGACGCTCCGGGCGTTATTCGCTGTTTGAGACTTCAAAAACAGAGCTTGGAGCAAGACTTAGCTCTCTTTATAAACACGGCTATGTTGGGGTTAATGTCACTATACCCCACAAAACACAAATCATACGGCATCTCGATTTGCTGTCTGAAGAAGCCGATGCGATAGGCGCCGTCAATACGATTCATTTCTGCGACGGCAGGCGCGTAGGCTACAACACCGATTATTTCGGGCTAAAGTATATGCTGGAGCGCAACTTAATGCCTCTTACCAATAAACTTACCGTAATACTCGGCTCAGGCGGCGCAGCCCGTTGCGCGCTGCGTTTAGCAAAAGACGAAGGGGCGTCCAGGATAATGGTGATAAGCCGTGATCCGTCGCAGGCGGATAAGAAGCTTGCCGCAGCGGGCTACGATGCTCTTAGCTCGCTTGATGCAATTGACGTGCTTATTAATACCACTCCCGCCGGCATGTACCCTAATACGGACGAATGCCCGATTCCCGATTCGGTGATTGCCAAGTGCGGCGCTGTGGCAGATGTCATATACAACCCCGCCCGTACTGTACTTCTAAAAAAAGCGGCGGCTCTCGGCAAGGCATGCGCCGGCGGGCTGTGGATGCTGTGCGCACAGGCCGTTAAATCGGAGGAAATTTGGACAGGCCGTCCTTTTTCAGAATCTATTTGTGCATCAATTTACGCTGCGCTTTCCGAACCTCTGCCGAGAACCAATGTTGTGCTTATCGGCATGCCCGGAAGCGGAAAATCGACTATTGGCCGGATACTGACAAAAAAAAGACCTTTTGAATACGCAGATACAGATGCGATGATAGAAGAGGAGCACGGCAGCATACAGCAAATATTCGACACACAGGAAGAAGCCGAATTCCGCAGCATTGAGCTTACTGCCGCACGTAAAGCGGCGGCTTTTCGGCGGACTGTAATAGCAACAGGCGGCGGTATCGTCACCACGGACGCCGCAATGGCAGCTCTTAAACAGACAGGCATTGTTGTATACATAGACCGCCCGCTAGAGCTGCTGCTAAGCGAGGTGGATATATCTAACCGTCCCCTGCTGGCAGGAGGAAGACAGCGGCTTATATCACTTTATTCGCAAAGGCACATGCTGTATCAGAAATATGCGGACATAACTGTGCAGAATTTGGGCAATGCGGAACAGTGCGCTGCGATGGTATTAAAAAAACTGGAGGATTACAAAAATGAAATTACTCGTAATAAACGGTCCTAATATCAACCTTCTCGGCAAGCGGGAGCCGGATATATACGGCAGGAGCGATTATGCGGCTCTTATATCAGGGCTTGAGGAATATGCCCGCACCAACGGTATATCCGTAGATACGTTTCAATCCAACAGCGAAGGCGCAATGATTGACAAAATACAGACTGCCGGCGAGAGTTATGACGGCATTGTCATAAACCCGGGCGCCTATACGCATTACAGCATAGCCATTTTAGACGCATTAAAATGCTGCGGGTTACCCGCGATTGAAGTGCATCTAAGCCACATAGCCGCTCGCGAAGAATTCCGCAGAATATCCGTTACCGCGCAGGGCTGCCTAGGCCAGATATCCGGCTTTGGGTTCGATTCATACTACCTTGCTTTAACGGCACTTATCAGCAGACTAAAAAACAGTTATAAGAACACATAAAAAGCGGTAAAACTCAGCACCGCTTTTTATGTGTATGATTAAAACCAAGTATAATATTTTTAAGCTATTCCGCGTCTGCCTGTAAATCGCCTAAATCTGCCTCCCTCAGTGCATAATATACAGTATCAAAATATGCTGAACCGGTATACCAACTCCCGGATTTCTTATCTTTAGGTATAAACCAATATTTCGATATTTCTACCGTTTTGCCGAAATCAATATAGGCTGTTCCTTCCGGCGTTTCCTTAACATTTACTGTGCCGAAGTTCTTCCACTTGCCGTTAACCTTCGCCCTTAAAGTAAATTTGCTCATCTTTCCCTTTCTTATTTCAACTTCATAGCCAAAATCAACGCCTATTACGTTTTCCAGTGCCGGTTTAACAGTGCAGGCATAACCGGTCATTTTCCAGCTGCCGGTTTTATATGTCGTCTTTTTTTCATCCCACTCATAATTATACGGATCCTGCGATATACTTATGTGACACTCTATATCAGCACTAACGTTTTCGATTTTTCCGGTAAGAACTGCTTCTTTATACAGCGTATTCCCCCATGCATCCGGATGTACGTTTGTTGTCTGTATTTTCCCGTCGTTCTCTACAGTAACAGCGCTTTCATCCGACGATGTCCATGTTATCTGTGCGCCGCCCGTGTCAATCGGCAGCTTTAAGTTTTCTATCATAAAATACTCGCCGGGCTTAAGTATAAGCTCAATTGTCTCCGGCTTGTCCATTTGAATTGTTACTTTCCCGGCAACGTCCGAGATGTCTTTAACCTTTGTGCCCCTGATATCTATATTTTTAATATCCTTTATGCGCGACGCAGGGCTTATATCTTCAATGGGATTGTTCTTAACCGCAAGCTTTGTTAAGCACCCGCAGCCGGACAGGGCAGCAATGTCGCTTATTTGGTTGTCCTCAAGATTAACTTCCTTTATTTTTGTAAGCGATGAAATCGGTTTAATATCGCTTATATTATTATTTTTTAGATCCAAAGTCTCAAGATTTTTAAGACCGGACAGCGATTCAACGCCGCTTATTTGATTGTCTGATAAATCAAGCTCTTTTATACCCTCAAGCTTTGCTAACGCACTTATATCATTAATTTGATTTTTTTCAAGTAACAGCTTGCAAAGGCAGGTCATTTCTGATAAAGCACTGATATCGGTAATTGTATTTTCTGAAAGCTGCAGATCCGTAAGACTGCACAACTCTGAAAGCGCGCTTATATCATCAATACGGTTTTCTTGCAAATTAAGCTGCGTTAGACTAATAAGTTTCTCAAGAGGGCTTAAATCTCTTACCTGATTGTTTTTCAGATTCAGGTTTGTTAAATCTTCAAACTGCGCGAGCGCTTCTATTCCTGTTATACCGCACCCCTCGAAACTCAGCTCCGTCACGCCCACAACATCCTTGTTGGTAACCTCTCTGTCCCAAATATCCAGCTGTTCGCGCACAGCATCTTCCAGCTTGTTGCTGTCAAAACTTATGGGCACTGCAGGCCCCTCCAGCACAAAGGTAACTATATCCGCCCCAACTCCCGTTACAGCAAGCACGGCAACGGCAATAACAACAGCCAGAGCGATGTATAGCCACGGCTTTGCGTACCATTTTTTTGGTTTGGTTTTTGCATCTCCTTTGACTGCATCAGCAATTAGCGTATCTGTATTATCACCAATTGTCTTATTTGTTTCTGCCTTTATTCTGCCTCCGCACGAAAGGCAAAAATCAACATCATCAGGAATCTTTGTGCCGCAATACTTACAAAACAATATAATTTCCTCCTTATACTATTATAAAAAGAAATATCGTAAAAATGGTTTTTAAGTTCTCGCATTTTTGCGCATACATTATATTATATTTAACGCATTATGGTATATTTTACATGATAGCATATATGTTATTATATTAGCAATACTTTTATTTTTTTACTTTATACTGTTTATCTTCTCTTTTTTAGGCAGCAAAAAAGAGGCCTTGTCAGCATCTTTTAACCATAACAAATCTGTTAGTGCTTATTTACCCCAATGCTGCCGGACACCGTAGTAATCGATACGCTTGCCCCGCCGCCGTCGCTAATATCCTCTCCTATAAACCTTTTTTTAATTTCTCCGCTTACCAGAACATTAGCTATACATCTATTCCCTCCGCTTCGCTCCGCAGTGCGGGCACCAGGAAAAACTTGCGTCTATCCTTGCGCCGCAGTTTTGGCATTTATCATAAAACGATGAAAACTCGCCCATGCCGCCAAAGCCTCCGCTTACCTTTTTAAGCCGCGAAAAGTCTATATCAGCCGCGCTTATGAGTATCTGTGCGTAATCCGCGTCCGCCTCGTATACCGCGCCGCAGCAGCGCAGCTTTACATAATACCGCTTGTTCCAGCGAAACGTCGGAATAAAGAAAATATGAAAATAGGTGTAATTAAGTACAAGCTCCGCGCGAGAGAGCCGTCCGCAGCAGCCGCATGTTATGCTGCCGAACTCGCGAATCTGTTTTTGCTTGGAGTCTATCCCGAAAATGCCTACAAAGAACATAAAGCCACCTCACCACTATTATATTGCATTTATCTTTCGGGTCAATTCCAATATAAATACTCCCGAAGTTTATCGGGAGCATTTGTGCCGAAAAATATATAATATATCGGCAGACTTAAGTTTAGCAGCATAGCTTATTGCTGCTTACCATATCTCGTTTTGCATGGTTTTATAGTTCTGCTTTGCCTGCTGCACTTCCTGATCGCTCGCGTCCTTGGTCTGGTAATACCCCTTCTGGCGCATATGGTCAAAAATCTGGTACTGGTCGTTGCTTATCTGGTTAAACTGATTCGTGAGAATCTTGCGCAGGTTCGGGCACGAGGCTTCCTGGATATACGTTGAGTACGACGACATCAACTGTTTCTCCTGATTTAGAATATCGTTTAGCAAATCCTGTTCCGACAAATTTGGCTGCTGATGCATAACGTTCCTCCTTATTTATGTGTCTCAAGATAATTCAGCAGATTGTTGAAATTATCCCGGTGGTGGTTTGCCAGCTGCTGGACGGTGCTCTTTACTGCGGGGTCGGTAAAATATCCTGCATAAACATTGCATTTTTTTGTCGCAAGCGCTTCGTACTTAAGCTGGTCTTCAATAATCGACAGATTCTTGGATTCGATTTCAGGCATGTTACCTATGTTTATTTGCATGTTATCCCTCCTGTAGTGTATTTAAATAATAGTCTGCACATGCCGGAAAAAAATATGCGCTTTAAGTTTTGCGAAAATTCATTTATAATTGGATATATGGAAGAAAAACTGGTAATAAGCGCTATAGAACCGCAAAAAAGAAAAAAAGACCGATACAACATCTATGCGGACGGAGAATACATAGCTTCGCTTGGCGCGCAGACTCTTGTAACGTTCGGCTTGAGCACAGGCACAAACATAGACGAAGAAACGCTTAAAAGGGCCGTTCTGCAGGACAATACACAGTATGCGTTTGATATAGCCGTTTCAATGCTTTCCCGTAAAATGCGCACCCGCAGCGAGCTTGCGCACAGGCTTGCGGAACGCGGAATAGATGACAACGCTATTTCTGCCGCTCTTGATAAGCTTGAGTCTTACGGATATGTCAACGATTTGGCTTACGCGAAAGAATATGTGCAAAGCGCCGTTTCCGCAGGACGTTTGGGGCGGCGCTCGGTACAGTACCGCTTAGGAGAGCTTGGGCTCCCGCGTGAAATAATAGAAGAAGCTATGGCGCTCTATACCGAGAATGACGAAAAGGAAGCTGTACAAAAGCAGCTTAGGCTTTTGTTATCCAGACACTCGGGTGAAGATAAAAAGCGTAAGGCATTTGATGCGCTCGCCCGCCGCGGGTTCAGCTTTGATATAATAAACTCGTTTATCTCGGAGTATGACTGATGAAACATATTATATACAAGCTGCTCAGCAGCGCAGACGGTTTTGTATCGGGCGGGCAGCTTGGCGCAGCCCTTAAAATCACTCGCGCCGCTTTGTGGAAACATATTAAAGCTTTTGAAGCCGACGGCGCAGTAATAGAAAGTGTTACCGGAAAGGGCTACCGTCTTATAAGCCCTCCGGCAGTTCCGCGGGCCGAGTATGTTAAAGCGCATATAAATCGCGTCATACCAGTGTTCTATAAAGAAAGCGCCGTATCTACAAATGATATGGCAAGAACCGCAGCACAGGACGTGGCGCTTGACAGCGCAGCGTTTATAGCCGGCGAGCAAACGGCGGGCAGAGGGCGCAATGGGCGCAGATGGGTGTCCGCGCCCGGGCAGGGTTTATATATATCGATTCTTATTCGCCCCAAATTAAGCATCGAGAGCATATCCGGCATTACACTTATGGCAGCTTTGGCGGTATGCGAAGCCGTAGAAAAAACTTCCAATGAAACAGCTTATATAAAATGGCCTAACGATATAATAGTAAACGGTAAAAAAGCTGCGGGTATACTTACCGAAAGCATGCTTAACCCGGACGGAATAGATTTTGCAGTATGCGGCATAGGCATAAACACAAATGCAGGAAAGCTAGGCAGCTTGTCACAAACCGCATATGCCCCAAAAGCTAACAACACGCTGCTGGCTGCGGCGGTTATTGAAAGCTTTTTTAGCTTATACGATATTTTTATCAAAGAAGGGATCGCGGCTTTTATGCCAGCTTTCCGTAAACGCAGCGCAGTCGCCGGAACAGTAACTCTCAGCTCTTTTAATGAGAAAATAACCGGCGAACTGATTGGATTTGATGATACGGGCGCAATAATAATACGCAGCGGAGGCGCCGAAAAACGCTTTATCGCGGGAGAAATTTCTCTGCGGGGAGATAACGGATATGTATAGCGGATGTTTGACGGATATTGACGGCATACTTGCGGGGCATTATACCGACATTGAAAACAGTACAGGCTGTACCGTTGTGTTGCTGGGAAACGGCGCGGTTACGGGCGTGGATGTACGAGGCAGCGCACCGGGCACCCGCGAGACAGATCTGCTTCGTCCGGGCAACGCGGTGCAGCAGGCGCATGCATTGCTTTTATGCGGCGGCAGCGCTTTCGGGCTGGCGGCTGCAGACGGCGTTATGCGCTGGCTGGAAGAGCACGGCATAGGCTTTGATACCGGCTCTGCCCGCGTACCCATAGTGCCCGCGGCGGTGCTTTATGATTTGGATGTCGGCAGCGCAAGCGTTCGCCCGAACGCCGATTCGGGTTACTTAGCTTGCAGTTTGGCCTGCGGCTCGCCTCTTTCGCAAGGCTGCTTTGGCGCCGGTACGGGCGCTACGGTCGGCAAGGCTGCCGGTATTGCCCGCGCTTCTAAAGGCGGCTTTGGCTGTGCATCAGTTGTTTTACCCGGCGGCGTTGTTGTCGCTGCAGGTTTCGCGGTAAACGCGTTCGGCGATATTTACGATCACACAACAGGAAAAAAAATAAAGGGCATGCAGGGCGGCACTATTGCAAACGCGCTAATTAGCGGCTGCTTTGAAGACTTTTCCGGTAAGAACACCACCATAGGGATTGTCGGGACCAACGCTGCGCTGTCAAAAGAGCAGGCGAACAAGCTGGCGTGTATAGGACAGGACGGCATTGCAATGGCGGTAAGGCCTGCTCACACAATGTTTGACGGAGACACAGTGTTTGCATTCGGCACGGGCGCAGTTTGCGGCGATTTTAACGCAATACTTGCCGCCGGAGCAGAAGTGTGCGCGCGCGCCATTGTAAATGCAGTAAAGGAGGAAGTATGATAGCCGGGACAGGAATAGATATCGTAGAAATAGAACGCATAAAAAAGCTTACGCAGAACAACCGATTTTTCACCCGCGTTTTTACTGCCGGCGAAATGTCGCTTTTTGAGGAAAGCCGGTTCCGCCCAGAAACCATAGCAGGGCGTTATGCGTGCAAAGAGGCCGTGTTAAAGGCGCTTGGCTTGGGTCTGTGCGATATTCCGCTGACAAACATAGAAATACTAAAAGAGCAAAGCGGCAGGCCGGTTGTCGCACTGTGCGGCGCGGCTTCGGAGTATGCAAAGTCTCTTAACATAAAGCGCATACATATTACCATATCTCACGACGGCGGTTACGCCATCGCTTCCGCCATCGCGGAAGGAGACTCAAAATGATACCTGTTCTTTCAAACGAGCGGATGCGCGGCCTTGATGATTATATGTCAGGAAAGCTTAATATACCTTCCCTGCTGCTTATGGAAAATGCGGCGTTCGGATTAACCTGCGCTGTAACCGGCCGTTTTGGCACTGAAAAAAATGTGTCTGTTGTTTGCGGCACAGGCAGCAACGGAGGCGACGGCTTCGCGGCGGCGCGCCAGCTTTCCGCCAAGGGTTACCGCGTCAGTGTGCTTCTTGCAGGCAGCCTTAAAGCACTTTTTGGGAACGCAGCAATAAATGCAAAATCTTTTCAAGGCAGTATTATAGAAATAGCCGATGAAGAAACGGCAAAAACGCATATTGAAAATCTTGCCGATACTGTCGTAATAGACGCACTTTTAGGCTCCGGCCTGTCGCGTGATGTTACCGGTCTTTTGGCTTGCATAATATCTCTGCTCAATTTAAGCGGCGCATATATAATAGCGTGCGATATAGCTTCGGGTATAGACGCAGACACAGGCGCGATACGCGGCATTGCGGTACGGGCAAACCAGACGGTCACATTTCAGTATCCCAAGCCCGGGCACTTCATATATCCCGGGCGGGCGCACACAGGAGAATTGACCGTTAAGGAAATAGGCACGGATTACGGTTTTGACCTCGGCGGAATGTTTGCGGTAACGAATGATGTTACGCTGCCAAAGCGCAGCCCTGATACTCATAAAGGAAGCTTCGGCAAGCTTGCATGTGTAGTGGGCAGCCAGGGTATGTCCGGCGCGGGTATTTTGTGCACAGCCGCTGCCATGCGTGCCGGAGCCGGCCTTACAACCGCCGGCGTTCCCTCATGCCTTCAGGGAATATTCTCATCCCGCCTGCCCGAGAGCATGACATTTGCGCTGGAAGACTTTTCGGGCAGTCTTTCGGAAGGCTGTATACCCGGCTTGGAGCGCCTGCTGGAAAACAAAACGGCACTGGCGGCCGGTCCTGGGCTTTCCGTAGGCGGCGGCAGCGCTGCCGCGGTGCGCCATCTGCTTCAAAACTGCGATATCCGCAAGGTATTCGATGCGGACGCGCTTAATATTATTGCGCAGGACACCGCAGTTTTGCGCGATGCTGCAGGCGATATTGTCCTAACGCCGCATATCGCGGAGTTTTCGCGCCTTTGCGGCTACAGTGTAGAGGAGTTGCAGCAAAACTCTCTAAAAATAGCGCAGGATTTCGCCCAGTCTTTCGGCGTTACTCTGCTTTTAAAAGGCCCGACGACTATCGTTACCAACGGCACAAAGACCGCTTTCGTTACAGCGGGAACAGCAGGCATGGCGCGCGGCGGCAGCGGCGATGTTTTAACGGGTGTTATAGGCGGGCTGATGTGCGGCGGATGTGAAGGCGGTATGGACGGCTTTAATGCCGCGGTATACGGCGCTTATATATGCGGCAAGGCCGGCGAGTCTGCGGCAGAAGAACAAGGCGAGCTATCGATGACCGCATCTGATACGTTAAGGCATATATCCAAAGTAACCAAAGATATGCTACAAAAATAACAGGCTGCAAAGGCCTGTTATTTTAAATGTCCTGCCGGTTCTTATCCATTAACAAGCTTATTTAATCTTTCAACAATGCCTTCCTTATCCGGCACAGCGGCTTTCTCCAGCAATTCACAAAAAGGTATTGGCACGTCTGCGCCGCAATAGCGCATCACAGGTGCTTTTAAGCTGTAGAACGCATCGCTGCCGCTAACAGTGGCAGCAATTTCTCCTCCAAAGCCCCCCGTCTCACAGGCTTCATGCACAATCATAACGTGCCCTGTCTTTTTTGCAGAGTCTATAAGCGCCTGTCTGTCAAGCGGCACCAATGTGCGCAGGTCTATAACCTCTGCGTTAATGCCGTAATCGGCTGCCGCTTGCTTTGCCGCCTCAAGGCACACAGGCAGCATGCGTCCGTAAGAGATTATTGTTGCATCGCAGCCCTCGCGGCAAACCTTTGCCTTGCCAAGCGGCACTACATATTCGCCTTCGGGAACTTCCCCCGAAACCTTGTAAAGCAGTTTCTGCTCAAGAAACAGCACCGGGTTTTCGTCACGTATCGCGGCTGTAAGCAGTCCCTTTGCATCCGCAGGTGTTGAAGGAACAACTATTTTAAGACCCGGCACATTCGCAAACCACGCCTCCGGGCTCTGGCTGTGCTGCGCTGCGGCGCCCGTGCCCGACCCGGCGGCGGTGCGTACTACCATAGGAACCTTTATTTTTCCCCCAAACATATACCGCGCTTTAGCAGCTTGGTTTACCATCTGGTCCATCGTTATTGTCAAAAAGTCGCTGAACATTATTTCTGCTATCGGGCGCATTCCGGTCATAGCGGCTCCCGCTGCGGCTCCTGCTATAACGGCCTCGGATATTGGCGTATCCTTTATACGTGCCGCGCCGAACTCTTCTATCATTCCTGCTGCAACCCCGAACGTGCCGCCATAAACGCCCACGTCCTCTCCCATCAAAAACACACTTTTATCCCGCCGCATCTCCTGCGTCATAGCTTCGCGGATGGCCTGTGCGTATGTAATTTCTCTCATGCTGTACTCCTTTTACGCGTATACTCCGCAAAACAATGCTTCTTTTTTAGGATACGGGCAGCTTAGCGAAAACTCGACCGCCTTATCTATTTTATCCGCCGCGCTTAGTTCTATTGCCGAAAGCTCGGCCTCGCTTATCTGCATGGTGTTTATCATCTGTCCTTTCAGCCTTATTATCGGGTCCTTTTTTCTCCACTGCTCAATTTCTTTAGCTGTACGGTATGCTTCGTTATCGCTTTTTGAATGCCCCGAAATACGGTATGTCTCGCATACCAGCAGCATAGGCCCGCTGCGCCTTACATATTCCTTGGCATTTTTAGTTTCGCTGTAAACGAGATAAGCATCGTTTCCGTCTATCGTTTTACCCGGTATGCCATAGCTTGACGCACGCACCTCAATTTTTTTAACATTCATAGCGCATTCTGTTCTCATTGACAATCCATACTGGTTGGCCTCGCATACAAAAAGCACAGGAAGCTGCCATACGGATGCCAGATTCAATGATTCGTGAAATGTACCCTGATTTGTTGCGCCGTCTCCCAAAAAGCATACAACAATTCTGTCCTGCTGCTGCATCTGTACCGAAAGAGCCGACCCTACAGCCAGCGGTATTCCTCCTCCGACAACTCCGTTAGAGCCGTAATTGCAGTTATCCAAATCAGCAATATGCATCGAGCCGCCTTTGCCGCTGCTGCTGCCGGTTTCCCTTCCGAGAAACTCTGCCATCATACTGTTTATATCAATACCTTTGGCAATACAGTGTCCGTGCCCACGGTGAGTGCTGAATATAATATCTTTTTTTTCAAGCGCGCTGCAAACGCCTGCGGCTACGGCTTCCTGCCCTACGTATAAATGCGTTGTCCCGTGAATCTGCCCCTTTAAAAATAATTCCGCTATCTTTTCTTCAAAAAAACGTATAAGCAGCATTTTCTCGTATAACTGCTTATTAATAGAAATACAGTCCATCCGTTACCTTTCCTTTAGGCTTTTACGGCCATGCGCTTCCCGAAAAAACGTACAAATGCGCAGAAGCCATTACTTATTTTCTGTTTAACGATAACATTTTATCATAAAACCATTCTTTTGTCTCTCTTTTTTTATACGATTTATTACCCGGTTTATCGGCGTTGACGTTTTTGCGCATCAGTGTTAGAATTTCTGTGTTTGACGTTTTTAGTTAAGAAGAACCAACTGCAAGGAGATGCTATATGATAAAAAAACGAATATTTGCACTGATTATTTGCCTGCTGTTCGTGTTTTCCGGCGGATGTCTTTTTGAAGTCGACGAAGAACTTGATAATGCGCAGGTGATAGTACAGTACAAGGACAAAACGATAACAAAAGAAACCGTAACCAAACATATGGAGTATAAGCTTTCCGCCCAAGGCACCACTTTGTCGGAAATAAAGGACAATGCGGATTACTGGCCTGTTTTCCGTGACGGCACAATACGTGAAATAGCAGTTTTCGAAATTGCGCTTGATAAAGCGGCGCAGCTTGGTCTTGACCAGCTTGACAACACCACCGTTGCAGAAATAGACAGCCAATTCGATACAATAAAAAGTATGGTGGAAAACAGCGTGAAGGCAGCCGTTGATGCAGACACGAGCCTTGATTACGATGAAGAATATGCAAAACAGTTCGAACAGTTTCTCTTATCTATGGGTTATACTGCCGATTCCTTACGCGAAGAGCTCGAGCGCGAGTATATATTCAACCGGCTAAAAGAGTATTATCTGGCACAGATCACCGTATCCGACGAGGATGTGCGCTCTGATTACGATACCAACCTTGATATTCAGAAAAGCAGCATTGAAAAAAAGCCTGACACAATAGAGCTGCAGCTTCAGATGGGAACGGCGCTCTATTATCCGGAAGGTTATAAATTCGTCAAGCACATATTCGTAAGCTATGAAGACGATACGATAATCAATGAAGCGTATGAGGCTTATACTTCAGACGATACTGCACGTTATGAGCAAACCGTATCCCGGGGCATGGATGCAATAAGACCTAAGCTTGATGCCATTATGGCCAAACTGGATGCCGGCGAAAGTTTTGATGACGTTATGGCCGAGAGTATGGAAACAGTCAATTTCGGGTCTCAGGATAGCGGCGGGGTTATCGGTCCTTACTCGGAATCGGATATACCGGGCTATATAGAAAAAGTACAGACGCTGACACGAGAAGGCCAGTATTCGCAGCCTTTCGGCACGTACCTTGGCGCTTACATAATATACTGCGAAAGCCTGCTAGCCGGCGAAGTACCCTTCGAAGACGTGCGCGAAGAGCTGCACGATACAATGCTGCAGCGGCGTCAGATGGAACATTGGGAACAGCAGTCCAAGGAGTGGACAGAAGCGGCAATTTCCGATGGTACATTAAAGCTATACGCAGACAGGTATTAATTAAAGCTAAAAGAGCCGGT
>CAZSMH010000024.1:0-21974 GCA_964607965.1 uncultured Christensenellaceae bacterium | reverse complement strand
ACCCCCGGCCCCATGCTCCCAAAGCACGTGCGCTACCAAACTGCGCTACACCCCGTGTTTTTTCGCGACGAAGTATAATATACAGTATTATCAAGGTTATGTCAACTGATTTATGGCATTAATTTTACCATGCCTGAATGTAAAAACAACACGTAAAAACTTTTAGTTCCAAGCCTTTTAAATGTGAACAAAACGGCAATTTGTTGATAAATATTTGACCTGTGTTTATAATGTTTTTAGCCTGTATAAACTTATACTTTAGGGGATGTAATAATAACCGTGCATGAATGCTTAAAAAAACATATCGCAAAAAATAGTGTTTCATATTTTATAGAAACATACGGTTGCCAGATGAACACGCACGAAAGCGAGAAAATAGCCGGCGTGCTTGAGTCTTTAGGCTGTTGTCCCGCAAACAGCAAATCAGACTCAAGTCTTATAATATATAACACATGCTGTATACGCCAGCATGCTGAGGCAAAGCTTAACAGCAACGTCGGCGCTTTAAAAGACCATAAAAACAATGTTAAAGGAGCGATAATTGCCGTCGGCGGCTGTATGATGCAGCAGCCGGGGGCGGCGAAGAAGCTGATGGACAGGTTCCATTTCGTCGATATGGCTTTCGGCTCAAACGCCATACACCGTTTAGAGCAGATGCTTTTTTCCGTGCTGATTGAAGGAAAGCGAGTGACGCTAACAGACGAAGACGAAACAATAACCGAAGGTATAGCGGTAAAGCGCGCTGATAAGGCAAGCGCATTTGTAAACATTATATACGGTTGCAATAACTTCTGCTCTTACTGCGTTGTCCCGTATGTTCGCGGGAGGGAGCGCAGCCGATGCAGTGACGAAATAATAAAAGAAATAAACGATTTATGCGGCAAGGGTATGTCAGAGGTTACGCTTTTAGGACAGAACGTAAACTCGTATTCCAACGATTTGGAAAACGCAAATACATTCGCGCAGCTTATCCGCCGTATAGATGAGGAAACCGATATAAAACGGCTGCGCTTTATGACGTCTCATCCAAAAGATATGTCGGATGAGCTTATTAAATGCTACGGCAGCTTGAAAAGCCTCTGCGAACATATACATCTGCCTGTTCAGTCGGGCAGCAGCCGCATACTGAAAGCCATGAACCGCGGTTATACAAGGGAACACTATTTAAATCTGCTTTATCGCTTAAAGGCGCGCGTACCTAATTTGGCTGTAACAACAGACATAATAGTTGGTTTTCCCGGTGAAACGGACGAAGACTTTGAAATGACGCTGTCGCTCGTTAAGGAAGTGCAGTTTGATGCGGCATATACCTTTGCTTATTCGCCCCGCAGTATTACAAAAGCTGCAAGTCTGCCCAATCAGATAAGCAAACAGGTTAAAAGCGAGCGTCTTTCTATACTTAACAAGCTTGTAAAAGAAATAATGCAACGCAAAAATAACGAATACAAAGGGCAAATAACAGAAGTATTGATAGACAGCAGCAGCAAACGTTCCGAAAACGAGATAAGCGGACGTACGCGTACCGCCAAAACCGTAAATTTAACTGGCACAAGAGAAGATTTAGGAAAATACTTAAATGTAAAAATCGATAAGGTTATGGTGCACACGCTCCGGGGAGTCAGAGTTTAAAAGGGGGAAAATGTGGTTCGTGAATTGATATATCAAAAAAAGAATACGGCTGCAGTCATATTTGCTGTTATAGCAGTGCTGGCGCTGGCCGCCGCTTTATACATAGTATATGATATTTATGCTGCTCAGGGTAAGCTTGATTATACTTTCAGCGGCGATTATTCGGATACAAGCTATTCCTATACCAAAGGCGAGCTTGCGCCCGCGCCGGGGGTCTGTCTTACAGAGCAGGTGCCCGATTATGATAATTACTTTTTAACACCTATGGGATTCCCCGTTATAAGCTTTTCTGACAAATGGACAGGCAATAAACTCGAAGAAGTATATAAAGAGCTTTTAAACAATAAACATGGGAACGAAATCAAGCTGCTCTCCGGCATTATACTATATCCTGATAAATCAAAGACTGATAATGATATTGCTGTTGCGGGCACTCATGTAACGCACTTTGCTCAGTTTCCGGTGTTTATTCATATCCCCGGGCTTGTACCGCCATCTCTGCAGTATTCGCTGACGTCGCAGCAAAGCGTAATAGAGCTTTACAATATAGACGCATACAACACAACCTCCGATATTGCAAAAACACTTTCGCACGAATACGGGCATCATTACACTACACACTATTTTCTTTCAGACGACAATACTGCAAAAGAATCAGAATATTATCAGTTAAGAAATATAGACGAATACGGGCACAAGGTAATATTTGATAATGTTGATGATTATTACGAAAATCACATGTGGAGTATTTACGAACTGGCAGCAGAGGACTATGTCCAGCTGATGGGAAGTCCGAATGCAAAACAGACACGCCAGTATTATGATGTCTTTGATGTTTTAAATAAAAGCAAAACTAATCCAAAGACTACTACTTCCGTTTACAATGTGTTCCCTCAGGAAAATATCTACTTGCCGCTTGCAGACGAAGTATCCGGACTTCGGGATTATTATCTATCGTTTATAGACGAAAAAAGCGATATCAAAGTTTTTTCTGCGGCCGATTTTAATATACGAGCGCAGAAGAGAACAAATTACGGACGGACGTATTATGATATAACATGGGATAAAGTAACCAGCAATCGTAACGCGCTTTATACTTTAGTTTGCTATAACGAGAACGGACAAGTGTTTCAGGTTGTAAGAACTCTTCACGGTAACGAAAAGCCAATAGCAAGGGTCGGTACGGCAGTAAGCGCTCAGAAATCCGCGGAGGGAACATCTTATAAATTCCTGGAACTGGAGGATGTTGATACGGGCGAGAAAATAACTGACAAGCCAAGATACTTTAAGCTTTATGTGCTTTGGCCGGACGGCCGCATGCAGTCGTCAAAGCTGTATCTTTTGGAATTTTGATTGATAGCCGTTATCAGCGAAATCTTTTTGCGCGGACAACCGAAGCGCGTTTTATCCTTATACGCCTTACAATTACCGCAACAGCCGCTGCAAGCAGAAAGGCTGCGACTGCGGCTATACAAATTATGAGCAATGTCCGGTCTCTTTCGATTCTGCTCTCAAGGTCTGTGCGGTAAGCAAGGTTGTCCGTATTTGTTTTTTCGGTAATAACCGATAGTTTTGTCTCTTCACCGTATTCAAGAACCCATGTGCAGGTATTTTCATCAGTGCTGTGGGCATTTGAGGACTCAACTTCCCCCGGCAGTTTAACAGAAACCGTAAATATTCCTTTTGCGGCGTTCTCCCGAACACTTGATACAACATCAGAAGGTATATCCTGCGCCTGGCTTTGGCGTATAACGTCTTTAAGGGATATGCAAGCTGAGAAACTGTATCTGTCATATTCAAAAGACGGGGTATATTCAAAATTTACATCGTATAATAACACATTATCGGAGGTAACGATTTGTGCAAAACCTTCTGCGGCCTGCACCGGCGTATCATATTGAACGTATTTTTCGCCGTATACAGTAAGTCCGGCTCTGTCAACAGATGTTTCAAATCCCTGTTCATCCCAGTATTCTTTTAATTGGTTAATATAGTTTTCTGTATTTTCTTCTTCGTTTAAATCAACCATATATGAAACGCCCGCAGCGTTATTTTCATCAAGCCGAAAGCTTATTGATGCTGCTGAGCATGCTGTAAAAAGTACCGAAACAATAACCATTAAAACCGCGACCGCTTTTTTCATATACACTCCCAAATCATTTTATGAAAATTATAATGTATACGCGCATGTAATTCAACACGCAGCATTTTTGTGTTATAATATTCAATATTGGATCATTTAATTAGAGTTTCGGAGGAATTATGCCGCAGCTTACGCCCATGATGCAGCAGTATATCAATCTTAAAGAAAAGCATAAAGACTGTCTTTTGATGTATCGCCTTGGAGACTTCTATGAGCTTTTTTTTGAAGACGCGATTTTAGCATCTCGCGAACTGGAAATTGTGCTTACAGGCAGGGACTGCGGCTTGGAAGAGCGCGCGCCTATGTGCGGAGTGCCGCACCATGCTGTACAAGGTTACATAGACAAGCTTATAAAAAAAGGCTACAAGGTTGCCATATGCGAACAGCTTTCCGACCCATCGCAAAGCAAAGGAATAGTTGACAGGGATGTAGTGCGCATAATAACGCCAGGCACAGTTACTGAAAACATAAGCCTTAACGATTCGGATAATAATTATATTATTTCGCTCCACAAAAACGACGGCATTATTGGCTATGCTTATGCAGACGTATCCACCGGGGCTTTTTGCATAGGCGAATGCAGCGATGAAAAAGGGGCTATCCCCAGTGAACTTTCACGCATACAGCCCAGCGAAATTATTTACAGCCAGGCGGCGGAAAATATTATCAGGCAGCTTAATGGTATAATAAAAGAGCAGAATATATTTGTGAGCGCCTATCCCGATTTTACTTTTGAACCGGATTTTGCAGCGGATACTCTGTGCTTACATTTTGGCGTAAATAATCTATCCGGTTTCGGGGCGGACGAGCAAAGCGTTTCTGTAGGAGCGGCAGGCGCACTTTTAGACTATTTAAAAGAGACTCAGAAAAATTCATTGGCCCATATAAATGCTATAAGCGTTATAACAAAAGAAGCTTATATGTCTCTTGATGTATATACCCGCTCTAATCTGGAACTTGTAAAAACGCTGCGGGACGGCAGGGTCAAGGGCTCTCTTTTCGGAACTATTGACCGTACAAAAACCGCAATGGGGGCAAGGCTGATGAAACGCAGCATCAATGAGCCGCTGCAGGATATTAATGCGATAAACGAACGATTAGACGCCGTGTATGAAATAAAAACAAACCTTATGCTATCAGACAGTCTCTCAAAGGCGCTGGACGGCGTGTTCGATTTAGAGCGGCTTATTGCGCGCCTTTCGTACGGCACGCTTGATGCGCGCGGCTGTCTTTCCATTGCGGCTTCGCTGAAAAAACTTCCCGATTTAAAAAAAGCTCTTGCAGGCTGCAAAAGTGCGCTTCTTATAAACCTGTACGACGGGCTTGATGTTATGAAGGATATGCTGTTATTAATAGATTCAGCTATAGATGAAGATGCGCCCGCAGGTATAACCGAAGGCGGTATAATAAAAAGGGGATACAATGCAAAGATAGACGAATTAAAAAATTCGGCTAAAGAAGGGCTTGAATGGATTGCCGCGCTTGAGAATACCGAGCGTAAAAGCACAGGCATTAAAAACTTAAAAATAGGCTACAACAAGGTTTTTGGATATTATATTGAAGTTACTAAATCCAATATTGAACTTATTCCGCTAAGGTATATGCGAAAACAGACGCTTGTGGGTTGTGAACGTTTTATAACGCCCGAACTTAAAGAAATGGAACAAAAACTTTCTGGCGCAGAAGAAAAATGCATAGCTCTTGAGTACGAATGTTTTTTAAGTATACGAAAAACGCTCTCCGCTAACATTAACCGTTTTCTTGCGGCGGCGCAAACAGTGGCCATGGCGGATATGCTTGCCAGCTTTGCGGCAATTGCTTATGAAAAAAACTATACCCGGCCGCAGATGTCCTTGGACGGACAGCTAATAATAGAAGGCGGCCGGCATCCCGTAGTAGAGACCGCCGTTCGCCAGTCTTTTGTAAAAAACGATACCAAAATGAACGGGGACCAGAAGATAATTTTACTTACCGGACCTAATATGGCCGGCAAAAGCACTTATCTTCGCCAGGTGGCTCTTATTGTGCTTATGGCACATATGGGCTGTTTTGTGCCGGCCGAAAAAGCAAGCGTCTGCATTGTAGATAAGATATTTACACGTGTCGGGGCATCAGATAACCTAGCATCGGGACAAAGCACATTTATGGTCGAGATGAACGAGGTAGCAAACATATTGAACAATGCCACAGATAAAAGCCTTCTTATACTCGATGAGATTGGCCGCGGCACAAGCACTTTGGACGGCCTTTCCATTGCGTGGTCTGTCGTGGAATATATAAGCAGCCATATAGGCGCAAAAACGCTCTTCGCAACGCATTTTCACGAGCTTACCGAGCTTGAGGGAGCAGCAGAAGGCGTATGCAATTATTCCGTTACGGTAAGAGAGATGGGGGAGAGCGTTGTATTCCTGCACAAAATAGTGCGCGGAGGAACCGACAGAAGCTTTGGCATAGAAGTGGCTCGTCTTGCGGGGGTGCCATCTTGCGTAACGGAAAGAGCAAAGATTATAATGCAAGCGTTAGCCGAAAAGGATGAAAGTTTGCTTGGCGCGCACCACCCGATTAAAGAGAAACAATCAGAGGATAACGGACTTATTGATATAATAAAGAATATTAATATTGATAATTTAACTCCGCTTGATGCATTGAAAATGCTAAGCGAATTAAAGCACAGTCTGTAACGGAGGCTGCATGATTAAAAAACTTCCGAAGAATGTATCGGATAAAATAGCCGCAGGCGAGGTGGTAGAACGCCCGTTAAGCGTAGTAAAAGAGCTTGTGGAAAACGCTATAGACGCAGGCGCTAACGCAATAAGCATCAACATAATCGGAGGCGGTATTAAGCAGATTACCGTATCTGATAACGGGTGCGGCATTGGCGCTGATGAGGTTTCTTTGGCTTTTGAAAAGCACGCAACCAGCAAAATTTCTACCGAGCGCGACCTTTTTCTTATTACCACACAGGGTTTCCGCGGCGAAGCATTAAGCAGCATTGCTGCGGTTTCGGTTGTAGAAATGATGACAAAGCGCCGCGATGAGGAAATGGGTACCCATATACATATCTCGTGCGGGCGTTCTAGCGAAATACGTCCGGCCGGGCTGCCAGACGGCACAACCGTAACGGTTAGCCGTCTTTTCTGCAACGTTCCCGCAAGGCTGAAATTTTTAAAAAGCGAATCCAAAGAAGCTGCATATATATCTGATTTGGTATCGCGCTATATACTGGCTTTCCCTAATATATCCTTTCATTATACTTCGCAGCAGAAAACTATTTATCACAGCCCCGGAAACGGAAATCTGCTCGACGCTGTTTTTTGCGTATACGGCGGTTCTCTTATGGATAATATTGTATATGTATCTTATGAAGTTAACGGCATAAAGGCGCAGGGCTACATATCCCGTCCAGGCGCAGTAATGAACAACCGGCAAAAGGGCTCCGTTTTTGTCAACAGGCGCTTTGTACGCAGCACAGCTCTTGCCGATATAATAAAAAAAGCATACGGTCAGACGCTTGTTAAAGGAGAACGCCCTTTTTACTTGCTAAATTTAACGCTGTCTCCCGGAGCCGTGGACGTAAACGTACACCCTAACAAGCTTCAGGTACGCTTTGCAGACATCGCTGCTGTCGAACATGTTATAAAAGAAGCTGTCAGTACTGCGTGCTGCCGCATACACGGGGACATTTCCATGGGAATTGACACTCAGCCTGAAAAGAAAACTGCCAGCGTGGAGATGCGCGCACCTAGCGAAGTGCTTCAGACCGAATTTTTTTCGGGATTTTCTCGATGCACTCTTAATGAAGATCAAAGCTCTGACATAGACGGCGAAACAACGCCATATGAACATGAGCCAAAATTCTATCAAAATGAAAATAAAGATGCCGTATCTTTTGATTTATCTTTATACTATAGAATAATCGGCAGTTTTGCCGATACGTATGTGCTAATCGAGCAGGGAGACAATCTTCTGATTATCGATCAGCATGCCGCACACGAACGCTTGCTTTACGACAAGTTTTTATCTCAAAAGAGCGGCGGCTTTCAGACGCTGCTTGAGCCCCATGTGATAAAGGTATCACACGAACAGAAAAATCTTATAGATGATAACATTGAACTGTTTTTATCTTTAGGCTTTGAAATAGAGCCTTTCGGTACTCTTGAATACAAGGTTTCGGCTGTTCCTGCAATAGGAAACTGCAATGATATAGACAATCTTTTATTCGACGCAATAGAAGAAATCGCAAAAAGCCGCGGAGATGCTACGCTTATGCGAGAAGCTGTCATCCGTGCCGCATGCAGGCGGGCGGTAAAAGCGGGGGACAGCCTTCCGGACGACGCGCTTTTAAGCATAGCAAAGAGTTTTATCGAAACAAACGTTATGCCAACTTGCCCTCACGGAAGGCCTGTTATTAGCGTTATTACTAAAAAACAGCTTGAAAAAAGCTTTAAAAGGGTATTATGAGCCGACGCAGATTTATTGTCATTACAGGACCTACTGCCTGCGGTAAAACGGCAGTTTCCATAGCATATGCCAAAGCGAAAAAAGTACCGGTGATTTCCGCCGACAGCATGCAGATTTACAAAGGCCTTGATATCGGCACGGCTAAAACCTCTGCAGAGCAAATGCAGGGAGTTTTGCATTACCTTATTGATATTGTTGCACCAAACCAAGCATATACTGCTGCGGATTTTAAGCGCGATGCATTTTTACTTATTGAGCAATGTAATTCAAAGGGGCTTTTGCCGGTCGTTTGCGGCGGCACCGGCCTTTATATTAATTCTCTCGTATATTCACTTGATTTTGGGAATACGGCGCCAAACGACAAATTACGACAAAAATATACACAACTCGCTGATGACAAAAGTATTGAATACCTGTATAATGAACTGAAACAAAAAGACCCTGAATATGCCAATTTGATTTCTTCCTGTGATTTAAGGCGCATCATAAGGCGCCTTGAGTTAATTGAGTCCGGTGGGTTAGAAAAATATGATTTTCTTAAGCCGAATGATAACGACTCGTTTTTGATTATAGGGCTTATGATGCCGCGGGATATGCTATACGAGCGTATAGATGCACGCGTTGACGATATGATAAAACAGGGGCTTGAGAGCGAAGCGCGTACGCTTATAGAAAAGTACGGCGATGTAAACGCATTAAAGGCCATAGGTTATAAGGAGTTTTACTCTTATTTTGAAGGCAAAGCATCTCTTGAAGATACAATTGCTCTTATAAAACGAAACACCAGGCGGTATGCCAAAAGGCAAATAACATGGTTTAAGCGTGACTCACGCATCATGTGGTTTAATATATGCCAGTACAGCTGTTTAGAAGAACTGGTTTATGGTATAATATCATATACAGATGGAAAGGGGTTTTAATATGCAGAAATCAGTAATAATACTGCAGGATGTGTTTTTAAACCAAGTCCGCAAAGAGCACGTTAACGTTACAGTCCATTTGACAAACGGATACCAGATAAAAGGTGTTGTCAAGGGGTTTGACAATTTTACAATTATCCTTGACAGTGAAGGCAAACAGATGATGATATATAAACATGCTGTTTCAACGATTTCGCCGTCTCGCCCCATATTATTTCAGTTTTTTGATAAGTCAAAAGAATCACCGGAAGAGTAATGCAGCAGCAACTCTATAGAATGGGTATAAGCGAAAAAGCCTATGCAATTGTTAAAGGGGCAGAGGCTTCGCTTTTAAATTTTTTCTTAAACATAGAACAAATATCCGAATTAAATCAGTATAAGGTTATTGAAGCTTTTTGGAGTAAAAATATTAGTCCGCGCCATTTTGCGCCGTCAACAGGCTACGGATATGCTGACGAGGGAAGGCAGGCTCTTTCTGATGTTTTTGCGCATACTGTACGCGCCCAAAGCGCCGTTCTAAGCCCTCATATAGCCTCGGGCACCCATGCCATAGCGCTTGCTCTTTACGCGGTGCTGCGCCCTCTTGATACGCTTATAAGCGTAACCGGGAGGCCTTATGATACTTTAAACAGCGTTATAGGGAAAAGGGAAAGCGCGGATTGCGGTTCTTTATGCGACTTGGCAGTTTTATACCGCCAGGTGGATTTGCTTCCGGACGGTCAGATAGATTTGCCGCGAGTATTAAAAACGATAGCCGAAAGCGAGCGTCCTAAAGCTCTTTTTGTACAGCGTTCTCGTGGCTATGAATGGCGCGATGCAATATCTATGCTGCAGCTTCGGGAGTTTGTGCTTGCCGTTAAGCATCAGTATCCGGATATCATAGTAATAGTCGATAATTGCTACGGCGAGTTTTGTGAAACGGAAGAACCGATAGAATGCGGCGCGGATATTATCGCCGGCTCGATGATTAAAAACCCGGGCGGAGGAATTGCACCCACAGGCGGATATATAGCAGGTAGGGAAGATTTAATAAGGCTTGTGGAAAACAGGCTTACATGTCCGGGGCTCGGCGCACAGGTCGGCTCGTACGAAGCGTCATACAGAAGCTTTTTTCAGGGTTTGTTTATGGCTCCGCATGTGGTAGGGGAGTGCTTAAAGGGAAGCATGCTGTATGCAAAAGTTTTTGAAAGCTATGGTTTTAAAGTGTATCCCGTTCATGACGCTCCGCGCAGCGATATAACGCAGTCTATAATGCTTCAGGATGAAAAATTGCTGCTTGCATATACAAGGGCAATACAAAAAGCCGCGGCTGTCGACAGCCGGGCTACGCCTATTCCCTGGGATATGCCTGGTTATGAAGATAAAATAGTTATGGCTGCCGGTACTTTTGTGCAGGGGGCTTCAATAGAGCTTTCTGCGGATGCTCCGGTAAGACCTCCGTATATTGTGTACGCGCAGGGGGGGCTCACATACGCTCACATGAAACTTGGTCTTATGATAGCGCTGGATGAAATGGGGCTTGCAAAATAGTCATCAAAACATCCGCAGAACGCCTATTACCTTGCCGAGTATGTCTATATTCTGCGCATATATGGGCTGGAAGTTTTCGTTTTCGGGCTGCAGCCTTATGCGGCCTTCCTCCACAAAAAAGCGTTTGACAGTTGCTTCGTCTTCAAGAAGGGCAACTATTATATCGCCGTTTTGCGCATAATTTTGTTTTTGCGCAATTATTTTGTCCTTATTGCGAATTCCGGCATTCATCATACTTTCGCCGCTTACATTAAGCATAAAAACATCTTCGGATCCCAGCAGCGAATAGGGGAGAGAGATGTATTCCTCTATGTTTTCTACAGCGGTTATAGGTGCGCCGGCCGCAACCCTTCCGAGAACGGGCACTGCCACCATACGCTCTTTATGCCTGTTCTCACCGCATATCATTATTGTACGCGGCTTTGCTGGGTCCCGCGAAATGTATCCTTTTCGTTCAAGCTTGGTTAAATGAGCATGTGCTGTTGATGTGGACTTTAAGCCAAGCGCAAAGCATATATCTCTTACGCAAGGCGCATATCCGTTGTTATCAATATAGCTCTTTAAATATTCAAGCACTTCAAACTGACGCTTTGTCAAACTCTCCATTAATACAGCCCCGCAAATTAGAATTCTTTAAAACAATAATAGCAAATGATAACAAAGATGTCAACGCAAAAAGCAAACAAATGTTCTTATTTATCAAATGCTTTAAGTTTGCATTTCCTGTGCGGGCGGCAGCACTGGCATACCCTTGTCGCTTTTGCGCATAGAAAACAGAACAAATGGTATAATTACTGAAAAAGTTATGGAGAACACAAGCAATACCACTGCATTATCCGGGCTGCACGAACGGTATAGCTTATATAGCGCTATATATTCAAATATTAATAGTGCAAAAACAAAAGGAAACAAAATTAACATATAAAAGTATAATATTAATATATACGGTGTATAAATGTATGTATTTATATTGTTATATATAATACTGTTCATAACAAAATATAATATAATACTTGTAATGCTAAGCCACAGTAAATGCTTTCTCAGCTTTAGGTTCTTTCCGGTATGCGCATTGTCATACTGATCGGCAACGCTGCCCAGTATCCAGTAATTGGCCACCGGTACCCATGCCAAGCCATAATTGCGCAATCCGCGGCGCTTTGCTATGGTGTACAATCCCAGAGAAAAAAATACATAGACTAAAACCGCAAATGAAAATATAAGAAACTTTACAACCGAATCATATGAGTATATGTTGGGATACATAATATAATACCTCCCATTGATAATTATACCAATATGCAGAATATCATAGTAAAATATATGTGTCAATTTATAGTAATCATTCGCTTTCGGGAAATTCGTTCTTAGTTTGCAGCACAACCGCCTTTGCTGCCCGCTTTCTTTGAGATTCGTCTATCGCAGCATAGTGCTTTCTGGTAGTGTTTACATCTTTGTGGCCTAAAACATCTGCTACAAGGTATATATCGCCGGTGTTTTGATACAGCATCGTACCGTAAGTGCTCCTTAGCTTATGCGGGGAAATATTTTTTAACGGAACGGCTATTGAGGCATATTTCTGCACCAGCATCTGCATGGCACGCACACTTATACGTTTTTTCTGCATTGAAAGGAACATGGGGGAGTGTTGACTGTATGTCGCTTTTGTCTTACGCTCCTTAATGTAGTCTTCAATCGCTTTTTTTGTTTCTTCGCCAAAATACAGTATTGCCTCGTTTCCGCCCTTGCGCAGCACTTTAAAGGAACGCGCATTTATGTCAAAATCGCTGACATCCAGCGCGCATAGTTCGCTTATGCGTATTCCCGTTGTTAAAAACAGCGTAAATATCGCAATATCTCGGAGTCTGTTTAAGCCATGATATGTAAGCTGCTTTTTGGACAGCCCTTCACCTGTGTCAATAACATGCAAAAGTTTTAACGCTTCATCGTGAGTAAGCCTTAATATCGGTTTTTCATGAATCTTTGGAGTAACCAGCCTTGCCGTAATATTGTCACTTATTTCCTCTTTATTGTAATAATATTTGTAAAAGCTGCGGAGTGAAGCGATTTTTCGCGCAAGACCTTTTTCTCCGTTTTCACGCACACTTTCATCATTATAATATAGCCTTAAGTATTCTATGTACCGTTCAAAATCATTTATGGAAAGTGTCTGCAAATCATAAGGCGCCATATTATTTGTGCTGCGTCCAAGCTCGTCTTCAATAAACTTAAAGAAAAGCCGAAGATCGTATGCGTAATTTATACGCGTTAACAGCGATGTATGCGGCTCAATTGCACGAAAAAACGAAATGCAAAACTTAGGCAGCGTTTCAAGTACGCGGTGCAGCTTTTGTGAATTATGAATATTTCGCTCAGTCTTGCTTGTTTTGGACATTATTATGTTCCTTAAATGATATAAAGGGTTATACTATGCGCAAAACTTGTCTTTTACGCATAGTTGTATCAGCCGTTATGCTCTTTTATTGCCTTTCTCGCCAAAGAATCGCACAGGTTATTGTACTTATCGTCCGAATGTCCCTTTACTTTTTCAAACGATACTTCATGTTCCTTTAAAACAAAAATCAGCGCCTTCCATAAATCCTGATTTTCCACAGGCTGTTTCGCGGCAGTTTTCCAGCCGTTTTGTTCCCAGCGGTTAATCCAGCCCTGTCCGAAAGCTTTTTGAATGTAGGCGCTGTCTGTGTAAACAACCGCATTACACGGTTCTTTAAGGGCGCGCAGAGCTTCCAGAACGGCTGTCAGTTCCATGCGATTGTTGGTCGTATCGACCTCATAGCCGTAAATTTGCTTTTCTCTGCCTTTGTATATCAGCACGGCAGCCCAGCCGCCCGGACCCGGATTTCCAGAGCATGCTCCGTCGGTATATATCTTTATATTTTTCATTATTCAGTCATTGATTTAGATTTTGCAGTGCATTTTTCCACAGCTTTTATAACAGCGCCTCTAAAGCCGTCACGTTCAAGCGATTTTACAGCCTCTATTGTCGTTCCGCCCGGAGAACAGACCGCGTCTTTCAGCGCCCCCGGATGGCTGCCGGTTTCCAGTACCATCTTGGCAGCTCCCAGCACCGTCTGAGCAGAAAGCTTTGTTGCCTGCGCACGCGGAAGACCGCATAAAACGCCTGCGTCAGACATCGCTTCTATCAGCATAAAAACATATGCGGGTCCGCTTCCGGATACTGCTGTCACAGCATCCATAGACGTAACAGGAGCGTAATCAATTTTCCCAAGTGAAGAAAATATTTTTTCTATAAGCTGCATTTTATCGGCTTCTATATTGCACGGCGTTTCAAAAACGCTCATTCCCTCCCCCACCATCAACGGCGTATTGGGCATAATCCTGCATACAGGCATGTCTATACCAATTATTCTACGTATTTTTTCCGAACTCCAGCCGGCCGCTATGGATACAAGCGTCTTCCCTGCTGTTATATCCTTTATATCAAGCAGCACCTGCTCTATTACATTTGGTTTTACCGCAAGCAACATAATATCGCTTTTGCCGCAAAGCTTTGAAAGAGAGTCAGCGGGTATAACTCCGAATTTCTCATTTATAGCCTTCGTCTTGGAACTGTCTGTGTCGAATACATAAATGTTTTTTGCATCGACTATACTTTTTTCTACACAGCCCTTGATTATAGCATAAGCCATGTTGCCTGCGCCTACAAACCCAATGTTGTATGTTGTCATAAATTATCCTCCTATTGACGAGTGCAGCTAAATTGTTTATAATACCGATTGTCTTAAACTAAGGGGAGTGGCTCAATGGTAGAGCATCGGTCTCCAAAACCGAGGGTTGCGTGTTCGAGTCGCGTCTCCCCTGCCAGCTTTATAAGCGCCTTTATAGGGCGCTTTTTGTTTCGCCTATTTACGAAATATTCTGCTATATACAGCTCAAACGTTCACTTCTCCCGATAAGCCGAGCTTTCCTGCATATTGTGCAAGCAGCGGCGATATATACTCATCTATAAAATACTGTGTCTGTAAAGCGGCACAGCCGGTAAATTTCTGTGAGTCTACAAAAGAATCAATTTCATCTGATGAGAGTCCGAATGCTGCATCGCCCTTTATAAGTTCAAGAAGGTTGTTGTCAAGTCCTTCATTTTTTACTCGGGAAGCCGCCTGCATGGAATATGCGCGTATCCTCTCATGCAAATCCTGCCTGTCTCCCCCGCGTTTTACCGCTTCCATAAGTATCGTTTCCGTAGCCATAAATGGTAGTTCCTGCATCACATGATTATTTATCACATTTTCATATACGACAAGCCCGCTTGTTATATTAAGATACAGATTAAGCACTGCATCGGCGGCAAGAAAGCTCTGCGGTATAACAATACGTTTATTCGCAGAATCGTCTAGTGTCCGCTCGAACCACTGGGTGGATGCCGTAACTGCTGCGTTTATAGGCATAGACAGTATAAAGCGGCACAGCGCGCCCATCCTCTCGCTGCGCATAGGGTTTCTTTTATAGGCCATTGCCGAAGAACCTATCTGTTCGGCTTCAAACGGCTCTTCAACTTCCTTCATGCCAGCAAGGAGCCTCAAATCGTTGCTGAACTTGTAAGCGCTCTGGGCGATAAGCGCAAGTCCGTTTAACACAACGGTATCGAATTTGCGCGGATAAGTCTGTCCTGTAACCGGGAATGACGATTCAAAGCCAAGCTTTCTGCATACCGCTTTATCAAGCTCCAGCACCTTATTCTCATCTCCGTCAAACAGAGAAAGGAAGCTGGCGCCGGTTCCTGTTGTGCCTTTTGCGCCGCGCAGCAGAAAGTCTTTTTTAATCTGCAAAATGTGATTATAATCAGCAAGCAGATCATATATCCAAAGCGAAGCCCGTTTCCCCACTGTGGTCAGCTGTGCCGGCTGATAATGAGTAAACCCAAGTGCGGGCAGATTTTTGTACCTGACGGCAAACTTTGCAAGGTTGTCTATCACACAAACAAGCTTTTGCTCTATAATGCAAAGAGCCTCATGCATCAATAACAAATCCGTATTGTCGCCCACGAAACAGCTCGTTGCGCCAAGATGTATAATAGGCTTGGCATTAGGGCACTGCAGTCCATAAGCATATACGTGCGCCATAACATCGTGCCGCACAATTTTTTCCCGCTCTTCCGCGGCTTTGTAATCTATATCATCCGCATATCGCTTAAGCTCCTCTATCTGAGAATCCAAGATAGGAAGCCCGAGTTCCTGCTCACATTCCGCAAGAACAATCCATAATTTACGCCATGTTTTAAATTTATGCTCATCGGAAAAAACCGCCGCCATTTCTTTGGACGCATACCGGGTGATTAAAGGATTTTCATATATATCATTCATATAAAGACCGCCTTTATTCTATAATAAAAATTGTAATATATAAGAGGCAAAATTACCATAGCAAATTTTCTGTATTAGTTCGTCACTGTATCCCCGGCGCGCCATAGTTTCCGGGATTGCCTGAAAATCGGCTGCCGAGTTTAAACCCTTGGGAGTTTCAGGAATGCCGCAAAAGTCACTGCCGAAGCCTACGGCATCTTTTCCTCCCAGATACAGCACATGTTCTATGTGTTCGAGCACACTGTTAACCGTCACTATGTCTCCGCCCAAAAAAGCGGTGTAAAAATTTATACCTATAAAACCATTTTTGTTTATTATCGCAGTAATCTGTTCGTCCTTTAGATTTCGCGGAGACTTGCATAAAGAATAGGCGCAGGAATGCGTGGCGCACGGAGCGCCATTATAAGCCTCAATAGCCTCATAAAAGCCGTGCTCGTTTATGTGGGATAAATCAAGAGCCACATTTAGCGAATTAAGCACAGATATTGCTTTGTAACCCTTTGGCTTTATTCCCCCGGCTTTGTGTCCGCATCCGCAGGCAAAGTCGTTTTCCTCGTTCCATGTAAGGCTAAAAATACGTGCGCCTCTTTTGTATACTTCTCTTATGGCGTCAAAACTGCATCCTATGCTGGAACCGCCTTCTATAGCCAGTATGGCTGATAATTTCTGGCTGCCTTTTAAATGCTGCTTTTTTGTACACAAGCAAACTGTTCCGCTGCTTTTAGCAATAAAGCTTTCCAAAAAATCAATCTGCGAAAAAGCAAGCTGCATGCTATTGTCGCATCCTAAAGGCGTCCATAACGCAAAAACTTCAAGCGATACGCCTCCCTGCATAAACCGGCTTAAATCCGCATGGTCAAAAAGCTGTGCTTCTTTGCTGCCTATTACGTTATATGACAAAAAATCACAATGGGCATCTGCAATGCTAACCATTTGGCACCTCCCGGTAATATAAAAGAGCCGCATATACAGCAGCTCTTTATACTCTTACTTAGCAAAATCGATTGACCTTGTTTCTCTGATAACATTTACTTTTATCTGTCCCGGATAGTCAAGGTCCTTTTCGATTTTTTTAACAATGTCTTTAGCCATAAGATGCATCCCTGCATCATCCACATCTTCAGGTTTGACCAGTATACGGACTTCACGCCCTGCCTGTATGGCATAACACTTGTCAACCCCCGAAAACGAATTTGCAATTTCCTCCAAAGCTTCAAGTCTTTTTATATAATTCTCGAGAGTTTCCCTTCTTGCGCCCGGTCTTGCCGCCGATATCGCGTCTGCCGACTGCACAAGCACTGCTTCTACGGTCTGCGCTTCGATATCACCGTGGTGAGCCTGTATACAGTGCACCACATCGTTGCTTTCCCGGTATTTTTTAGCCAAGTCCGCTCCTATTTGTATATGCGGTCCTTCAACTTCGTGATCGACAGCCTTGCCTATATCGTGAAGCAGGCCGCCGCGCTTTGCCAGTTTAATATTTGCACCAAGCTCGGCTGCCATTACAGCCGAAAGATGCGCAACCTCCAGTGAGTGTTTAAGCACATTCTGTCCGTAGCTGGTGCGGTATTTAAGTCTGCCGAGCAGCTTTATTATCTCAGGATGCAGATTATGTATACCGGTATCAAATGCAGCCTGCTCCCCCGCGTCCCGAATTTCTTTTTCTACATCCTTGCGCGCTTTCTTAACCATTTCTTCTATACGCGCGGGATGTATTCTGCCGTCAATGATGAGTTTTTCCAGCGCTATACGCGCAATTTCTCTCCTTACAGGATCAAAACCGGATAATATCACAGCTTCGGGAGTATCGTCGATTATAAGATCTATCCCTGTTGCTGTTTCAAGAGCGCGAATGTTGCGCCCTTCTCTTCCGATAATCCTGCCCTTCATTTCATCATTGGGCAATGCTACAACAGACACGGTATTTTCGGCTACATGATCAGCCGCGTATTTTTGTATAGCGCTGCTGATTATCTCGCGGGATTTTTTATCCGCTTCCTCTTTTGCATGTTGTTCGATCTCTCTCACATATACGGCCATATCCCGCCGTGTTTCCTGTTCGACCTTTTCAAGCAAAAGAGCCTTTGCCTCTTCAACCGTCATATCGGATATCTTCTCTAACTGCTGCACCTGTTGTTGAAAAATTTGATCGATATCCTCTTTGCGTTTTGTAATAGCCTTTAAATTCTTGTCCGCCTGCTCTTCCTTCGTTTCAACACTTGCTATTTTTTTATCCAGTGTTTCTTCACGCTGGGCTAACCTTCTCTCGATTCTTTGGATTTCGTTCCGTCTGTCTTTGGATTCCCTGTCAAATTCGACTCTCAATGCGTGGATTTCTTCTTTGGCTTCCAACACCGTCTCTTTCTTTGCAGCCTCTGCTTTTTTCTGTGCTTCAGCCACAAGACGCCTTACGGATTCTTCTGCCCTGCCTACCTTGGCTTCGGCGACGTTTCTTCTGTATATATATCCTATAAACGAGCCGATTACAACAGCAACAAGAGGCAGCACTATTAGCCAAACTTCCACTGAGTGTCCTGCACCTCCTTTTATTAAGTTTTTAAGCGCAAATATACCCCCGAACAATAATTTTTACACGTATATCTGCATTTACACCTAACGAATTATAATCCGATTTACGATTACAATTGCGGTAATTCAAATGACTTCAAATAAGTTTTAAATATAGTAATGCAAAAACCTAATTCCTCTTATTAGAAATCTTAATCAATTCTATTATCAGTATTGTTTTTTGTCAAGTCAGTTAAGCGCTTATAGAATCCTTAGAATCGCGGTTTTTCCGCTTCGACATTACAGCAAGTGCAAAGCATACTGCTGCTATTATTGGGTAATAGAATCTAAATCCTGTTATAAAAGGCCAAAATACCGCGCAAATACCGCACATCATATACGCTTTTACCTTTGTGCGGGAAAGTGCGGCGCTTTTTATTTTCGAGATTGTTATTATGTTATTTTTCATTTCTTCTTCCGCTTTTTTCTGCGCTGTCTGCTCGTTTGGCATCATATCCGTTTTTGCCGCAAGTTCCAGAACCTCTTCCCCGCATATAAGCTTTACATTTTGTCTCTCATATTTACAAAGTGTTTTTACGGAATCGCTAAATTCGGACAATGATACAATAGTAATCTTGCTGTTCTTATTTTCCCGCAGAATGTTGAGCACAATATCTATATCGCATTTTATACTAGGGTGGTTGTGTAAAACGTAAATTTTATCATCGTTTTTTTTCGCAGAAAATCCGTTGTTATTAATGCAAACCCTTTCATAATCTCCAAACAGCTTGCACATGTAATCCGCGTATTCGCTGCTGTTCATCAGCGTTAGCTCTTCAAGAAGACATTTTCTTTTTAATTCGGCAATATCCTTATTGATAAACCGCTCTATTCTTTTTGATTTTATTACATACAAAGTAATGCTTATCGCCAAGGTAAGAAAAATAGAAACAAGTAATGATGTGGTAAGCGATTTGCTAAGCTGCAGAAAAGTTAGGAAAAGACCTACCAACAGCAGCGCTCTTAACACTATAAAATCTACAAAACGCGCAAATATTGTTCTTCCGCCGTATAATTTTTTTAAATAGTAACCATATACCTTTGAGTTCATACTGCCTCCCAAGAATGATTATTGACATATACATAATTTTATATACTTGTTTGTATACTTGCACAACCTTGTTATAAAATTTTTACTGTTGTATAATATTAGATAATAAAAGCTTACGTTGAAAGGATAGCGTATGCGGGCTTACGAGGAATACTCCTCTTTTGAAACCATCTGCTTGCAGCAAAAACAAAAAAGAATCGGTATTCTTGGCGGTTCTTTTAATCCGGTCCACAACGGACATATCAGCATGGCCTATATAGCGTTATATGAGTTTATGCTTGGAGAAGTGATTTTTCTTCCCCTTGGCTCGCCTCCTCACAAGCCCGGCGAAAACATGGTTCCGGCTAAACAACGTGTAGAGATGCTGAAACTGGCTGTATCATCCGAAAGCCGTTTTAGTGTAAGCACATTGGAAACCGAACGGGACGGTTTAACTTATACCGTAGATACGATTGAGCTTATCGCAAGTAAATCTGATGCCGATTATTATTATATAATAGGAACAGATACGCTTTTTGAGCTGGAGTCCTGGAAGCGCATTGACCGTGTAATGGCGCTTACCAGCTTTATCTGTATACTTCGTCCGGGACAGGAAAAATTGCTTATTACGCACTGCGCAGACAGGCTTAATAAAAAATACGGTTACAAAATACATCTCTCCCGCGAATACGGGCCTGATATATCATCTTCTCTTGTTCGTGCGCTGTTTGCAGAAAATAAACTTCCCGAGGGGCTTGTGCCAAAAGCCGTAGCCGATTATATTATTAACAACCAATTATATCAAAAAAGAGGCGCTGATGCAGACTGACGGTATAATTTCTTTCCTATATGATAATCTTGATTCCAAAAGAATAACGCATTCTTTAAATACGGCTGAAATGGCATCAAAGCTTGCAAAAATCCATGGCGCCGATGCACAAAAAGCATATATAGCGGGGCTTTTGCATGATATAGCCAAAGGCATGTGCAGCAAAGGGCTTGAAAAGACTGCGAAGAGCTATGGAATTGTGGCCGACGAATATGAGCAAAATAATCAGGAGCTGCTTCACGGAAAGTTAGGAGCAGCTATGGCAAATAAGATGCTGGGAATAAATGACGAAGATATTTTAAATGCGATACGCTGGCATACTACGGGGCGTGCCGGAATGTCTTTACTCGAAAAAATAGTATATATAGCTGATTTGACAGAGCCTTCGCGTAATTTTAAGGATATAGACAGCATTAGAAAACTGGCACAAAAAGATATTGACGCTTCAATGTGCCTTGCGCTTCAACGGGTTATGGAGTTTGTCAAGAGCAAAGGCTTCTCTCTCCATCCCAACAGCATAAAAGCATATGATAATTTAATAACAGGAGGGAAAACAAAAATTTGAAACATTATTTCAGTGATGAAGTGCAAAACGCAGCTAAGCTTTTGCACATGAAAAAGGCCGAGGATGTAAGGCTTTTGCACGTTTCGCACTTAACCATCGTTGCGGATTATTTTATACTCGCAAGCGGCCGCTCCGATGTACATGTAAAATCGTTATGCGATGAAGTTCAGGAATATATGAACAATATCGGGAAAATACGTCTTCGTATAGAAGGTTACCGTGAAGGACGCTGGATAGTAGTTGATTACGGGGATATCCTTATTCATATTTTCCATAGACAGGAACGCGAATTCTACGGACTTGAGCGGTTATGGATAGACGGCGATAATTACCTGCAAATTAATGACGAGCTAATAAAGAACAGCTAATATAAGCGTTTTTTTATAGATTAATTATTTATAAAACAAGTATCGCCTAAAACTGGCCGCGGTACTTTTCCATAAGGTTCTTAAATATTTCTGCAGATGAGGGCGGAGTAAAAGTTATTGCGTTAGCGCCCGCTTCTATTGTTTTTATTATAGAGTCATCGTTTGGTCCGCCGGTTGCTATTATGGGCACCTCCGGGAACCTTTCTCGTATTTTTTCAACAATTTGCGGCGATTTTGCGGCACCTGAAACATTAAGTATAGATGCTCCCGACCGAATTCTTGCACCGAAATCTTCATGTTCGGAAACAACAGTTACAACTATGGGTATATCTATCCTATTTTTAAGACCTATTATAGTCTCGTTCGGCGTTGGTGCGTTAACAACAACACCTATGGCTCCCTGAAATTCCGCGTCCATTGCAAGGTTTATGACGCGCTTGCCTGTTGTCGTGCCGCCCCCTATACCGCAGAAAACAGGTATGTCTGATACCGTTATCAAAGCGTGTGATATTACGGGCTGGGGTGTAAAAGGGTATACGGCAATAACTGCGTTTGCATTGCAGTTTTTTATAAGCGCCACATCCGT
>CAZSMH010000023.1:10893-21994 GCA_964607965.1 uncultured Christensenellaceae bacterium | reverse complement strand
AATCCGAACGCCTCTCCGATAAAGAGAGGGTTCGGATTTGATTGCTGTGGTGGAGGCGAGGGGAGTCGAACCCCTGTCCGAAAGTTCCGAAATCAGATCTTCTCCGGGTGCAGCACTGGTATTAATGTTTCCCACGCGGTACGCCCCATGTGCAGGTCATACCGTGCGGTAGCTTCATAAGCCTCTCCTATGCTCAAAGCTTTGCAAAGGCGGTTCCCCTAAAAAATGGTGCCTTGACCCGGCGCTTAGGGATACACCGGCAAGACATTACACTGCCTTAAGCGGCAGCGTAAGCTAGTTCAGTTCTATCTGCAACTAAATTTAAGATCCGGCTTTTTAACGCAGTATTCCGGAACTGCGACCCGCTTATCCGACCCCGGCAAACCCCCGTCGAAAGCCAAATACGCCCCCATAAGGTTTACCTTGCCATCTTTCTGGCAACTTCCTTCTTCCTTTGCGCATCACGCTCCGCAATGCTTTGCCTCTTGTCATAAAGCTTCTTGCCGCGCGCAACACCAATCTCAATCTTAACAATCCCCTTTTTAAGATACACAGCCAACGGTACGAGAGTTAAACCTTTTTGCATCACAACGCTGTAAAGCTTTGTAATCTCCCTTTTATGAAGCAGCAGCTTTCGCGCACGGAGCGGGTCTGCATTATACACGCTTCCCTTTTCATAAGGGCTTATGTGCATGTTTTGTATGAAAGCTTCACCGTTTTGTATACGCACAAAAGCGTCCGTGATATTGGCCTTTCCGCCGCGTATGGATTTTACTTCGCTACCGATAAGCGCTATACCTGCTTCTATTGCTTCTTCAATAAAATATTCATGACGCGCCTTTTTGTTCTTTATCAGAACTTTGACAGCCTCATTCATCAAGACCACTCTCCGTCTTTACTGCATACGTCTGCAGGCTCAAACTCTATGCGCGGCGGATACACGCTGACGCTTACAACGCGCACCCGCATAGCATCTCCAAGGCTGATACGTTTTCTTGTCCGCTCTCCGATGACACAATAGAGTTTTTCAATATAAACATAATAGTCGTCTTTGAGGGATGATAATGGTATCACACCCTCAACCGTATTGTCAAGCTGCACAAATATTACATTTCTTGATACTCCGCTGACAACACCGTCATAAACATTGCCTTCTTTTCCGTACATGTATTCTGCACGTTTTATGTCATCCACCGCACGTTCGGCTTCCATTGCAGCACGTTCCCGCTGGCTGGACTGCTGCGCAATAATGGGCGTTTGCTTAGCAAGCTTATCTATTACTTTGCCGTTAAGCCTCCCCGATATATCATGCTTTATTATTCTATGTACCGCAAGATCAGGATAACGCCTTATCGGAGAAGTAAAATGGCAGTAATGCGTAAACGAGAGCCCAAAATGTCCCTTGCACTCTGATGAATATTCGGCTTTTTTTAATGAACGCAACATTATCTGGCTGACGATATTCTCATGCGGCAAACCTTTTATATCCTTAAGTATGCCCTGCAAAGTCTTTGGATGCACACTGGAGGGCTGCCCTTTAAGCTTGCCGTAATTTGCATAAAACGCGGCAAAGCTGCGCATCTTCTCCTCTTCCGGCGGCTCATGCACACGATACAAAAACGGAATCTCGCGCCAGTAATACATCTGGGCTACCGCTCTGTTGGCTGCCAGCATAAACTCTTCTATCAGCTTCTCGGCATCGCCGCGCTCCCTTTGGTTTACGCCTATCGCCCGCCCATTCTCGTCGTATTTAAACTCTGTTTCGTCTATCTCAAAGTCTATGCTTCCCTTGTCCTCACGCCTGGTTCGCATTTTGACCGCAAGTTCTCCCATAGTACGCAAATCGTCAATTATGTCTGCATATTCGCGTTCAAGCTGCTGGTAACCGCCGTGCAATACCTTTTCAACATCGGAATATGTCAGCCTGTGTTTGGAGCGGATTACGCTTTCGCAAACACGTGCGCTCTGCACGTTTCCGCGCGTATCAACCTCCATTATGCACGAAACCGCGAGCCTCTCTTCGCCTTCAGATAGCGAACATGCTCCGTTAGAGAGCGCTTTTGGCAACATCGGCAGAACGGTATCAGCGAGATACACGCTTGTACCGCGCAAAAATGCCTCTTTATCAAGCTTTGACCCTTCCTTCACAAAAAATGCCACATCAGCGATGTGCACGCCAAGCTGATAACCGTATTGTGTTCTTCGTATTGATACTGCGTCATCTAAATCCTTTGCATCCGCACCGTCAATTGTAAATATAGTTTCGCTCCGGTAATCTTCTCTCCCGCTATCGTCAAACTGTAAAGCTGCGTGTGCGGCCTCATCCTCCGCCTCCTGCATAAAATCCTCAGGCAACCCGAAACTTTTGATAACGCTTTTTATTTCAACGTCCGGCTCACCGGCTTTGCCTAGAATCTCAGTAATGCATCCCTGCGCGCTATGCGCACTATTAGCCCGGGCAGTAATCTTAACAACAACTTTCTGTCCGTTTTTTGCACCACCCAAATTGCTTTTTTCTATAAATACCTCGTCAAGGCGGTCATCATCGGGTTTGACAAAACGTCCTGTCAACGTGCCGACGATACTCGCATTTGCCTTTTCAATAATATTGATGACCTCGCCCTCACGCCGTTTTCCCGGTTCGCTGCTTTCAATTATCTTTACGGCAACAACATCTTTGTTCATCGCTCCGCCCTTTTTGTCGGACGCAATGAATATATCCCCATGTTCATTAAGCAAAAATGCAAACCCAGAGCGTTTTACGTCCAACTGCCCCGTAAAAATACCAAAATCGCCCGGTAAAAAAAGCTTGCCCCGTTTAGATGCAAGCACACTTCCCTTTGCAATCTGTTCTCTTACGGTATCTTTCAGTTCCGCGGGATCTCCCGGATACCTTTGTGCCAGCTCATTAAAGTCTATTTTTTTCTTGCAAGCGCTAAGCTCGCTTATTAACCATTCTTTCGTTTCCAATTTATTTCCCTTTTAAATAACACTATCTTTAGATTCCCCTTTATGCGATTGCATAATGCTTCGTAATAAAAAACGCCTTCCCGCACATCCGGAAAAGCGTAATATCTCTGCTTTTATTCCGTATCTGCCAGCTACTCTCCAAAACAGTTCTATGCAGGCGCTGTTTTTAAGAGCGGCAGCAGTAATGCTTACAATGCGTACACCTGTATAATAACAAGCGCAACTGCCAGCACCATTATGCCGACTGCCGCTATCTTTGTAAGCTTCTTTAGCTTGCCTTCGTAACTCTTAGCTTTTGTTTTGCCAAGGAAAGTTTCCGCACCGCCAGCTATGTCTCCCGACAAACCGGCACTCTTGCCGGACTGTAGCAAAACTACAGCTATCATAAACAGCGAAAACACACACAGTACCAACTGTATTACAAGCACTACAATGCCCATGTACGACCTCCTAGAAATCTACAGCAGGGGTATTCTATCACGCGGTATTGCAAAATGCAAGCAGAAAAATGGCAATGCTTTAGGTCTCGTAAGTGTTGTGATCAAATAAACCAGCTGCAAATATCTATGGTATTATCAGCTTAATAATAAGAATCAAAATAATTCCCGGCAAACCGAAATATCCGGCAATAAAAGCGCTTAACGGGTTTATAGCTATTGTAACGGAAAATATACCGCCGAGCGCATTTATCAGAAGAAGGACGGCAGCACCCAGCAAACTGCTGGAAACAGCTTTAAGCAGAAATTTTAACGGAACAAGCAAAAGCCAGCCGATGGCATATATAGTTATCAAGCCAAGTGCAAAAATAAGCACTTCGAGCATATTGATGCCAAGACCCATACCTGCGCTCCCGTTTATGCATTATAACCAAAACTTTAAAGCCTGTTGCTAATTTTATACTATGCATCCGTACAAAGCGCTATTACGCATATTATTAAGGTACAAAAAGTCCGGCACGTAAATATCCGGTGCCGGACTCTATATTAAATGATTTAATTATTAAGCCTTGCCTGCGCAGCCAAGCACTGCTTCAATCTTATGTTTAACAAGTTCTTTAATAGCGGCGCGTGCCGGTTTTAGATACTGTCTCGGGTCAAAATGAGAAGGGTTCTGCACAAAATGCTGCCTTATCATCGCAGTCATTGCAAGACGCAGATCAGAGTCTATATTGATTTTGCATACAGCGCTTCTTGCAGCCTGCCGAAGCATTTCTTCTGGCACACCCCTTGCCCCTGGCATATCGCCTCCGTTTTTGTTTATAATATCCACAAGCTCGGGGATTACTGAAGATGCACCATGCAGAACTATCGGAAATCCGGGAATCCTTTTTTCTACCTCTTCAAGTATATCAAACCGCAGTTTGGGCTCTCCCTTAAACTTAAACGCACCGTGGCTTGTTCCGATAGCAATTGCAAGAGAATCTACGCCTGTCTTGCTGACGAACTCTTCAACCTCTTCAGGGCGTGTATACGAAGCGTCTTCCGCAGAAACCTTTATTTCATCTTCAACACCCTCAAGCCGGCCAAGTTCAGCCTCAACTACAACACCCTTATCGTGCGCGTATTCCACAACTTTTTTTGTCAGCGCGATATTTTCCTCAAACGGATGATGAGAACCGTCTATCATTACTGATGTAAAGCCGCTGTCAATGCAGTCCTTGCATATTTCGTATGTATCTCCGTGGTCAAGATGAAGACAAATAGGAAGCCCTGTATCCTCTAGCGCCGCCTCAACCAGTTTTCTCAAATAAATCGGGTTGGCATAAGCCCTTGCCCCTTTGGATACCTGAAGAATCAACGGAGCATTAAGTTCCTTTGCCGCCTCAGTTATTCCCTGAACTATCTCCATATTGTTCACGTTGAATGCGCCTATAGCATATCCGCCTTTATAAGCATCCTTAAACATTTTTGTGCTCGTTACCAGTGGCATTTTATTTCCTCCTCGAAATTATTATAAGCTTATCTTTCGGTATTATATATCAAATCTCTTGGTTATTAAAGCAAAATGTTTTTTGTTATTGATTTTAAACCAAATTTAGCTTTATTGCCGCAATACAATGATTACGGTATAATATTTAATAGGGGGATTTTCATGCTTAATGTAGCTGTCGTGGATGCTCAGGGCGGGGGCCTCGGAGCCGCCATAGTAAAAAAGCTTGTTGAGAAATGCGGCGAACAAGTAAATATTATGGCACTCGGCACAAACAAAGCGGCTGCCGCGGCTATGAGAAAAAGCGGGGCAGCTTCTTCTGCAGCCGGGGAAAACGCTATTTGTTCAAAAGTGCCTTCGGTTGATGTGATAATTGGCGGTATAGGAATAATCGCGGCTTATGCCATGCTCGGAGAAATAACCCCTAATATTGCCAAGGCTATTTCTCAGAGTAATGCAAAGAAAATACTTATTCCAATAACAAAATGCAGTTATTTTATACCAGGTACCGCAGACCTTGGTATAACAGGCCTTATTGAGGCGGCCGTTGACCATGTATGTTCGCTGATATAAAAACAGCAAAGTTTATTAATTATTATAATACAGATAATAACGCCTGTACGGGGAGGCTAATATTGAGAGAAAATAAAAAAAAGCGTGTTGTCTGCGGTATGTCCGGCGGCGTTGATTCCGCTGTAGCCGCTCACCTTTTACAGCAACAGGGATACGATGTAATAGGCGTATTCATGAAAAACTGGCAGGATGACGGCAACGGCTGCAGCGCGGCTCAGGATTACGAAGACGTTCAGAAAGTATGCGCTGAAATAAAAATTGCATACCATACCGTCAATTTTGAACAGGAATATTTAGACCGCGTTTTTTCATACTTTCTCAAGGAATATCGCCGCGGACGTACGCCCAATCCTGATATATTATGCAATTCGCAGATAAAGTTCGCCGCATTTCTTGAATACTCGCGCACTATAGGCGCAAAGCATCTTGCCACAGGGCATTACGCAAAAACACGCGGCGGCCGGCTTTTTAAAGCGTCTGACGCCCAAAAAGACCAGACTTATTTTTTGTGTATGCTAAAAAAGGCGCAGCTTATCGATACACTTTTTCCTGTCGGCGGTATGCAGAAAAGCGAAGTGCGCCGGCTGGCCGGGCAGCTTGGCCTTGCTGTTGCCGATAAAAAAGACTCAACGGGCATTTGCTTTATAGGCGAACGGAAATTCCGCGAATTTTTATCAGGCTTTCTGCCCGCACAACCGGGGGATATCAAAACGGCAGACGGAGTTGTTGTCGGGCGGCATCAAGGCGTTATGTTCTATACGCTGGGACAAAGGCGCGGGCTTGGTATAGGCGGGCGCAAAGGTTTTGCAGACGAGCGCTGGTTTGTTATTGATAAAGATGTATCAACAAATACTCTTATTGTCGGGCAGGGGGATACCAAGGCGCTTTATTCAAGAGCGCTTGTTTCGACAGATATAAGCTTTATATCCGGCGTTCCTCCGGCAAAAGAGTTTGAGTGCAAGGCAAAGTTCCGTTACCGTCAAGCCGACCAGCAGGTGCATGTAAAAATGCAGGGAAACGATGCGCTGATAGAATTTGAAACACGCCAACGCGCAGTTACGCCCGGTCAGTATGCTTCGCTTTACATTGACGATGAATGTATTGGCGGCGGGGTTATTGACAAAGTAATTTTCTAGGGGGAATTTATGGCTTATGTACCGTCCTGTCCGCAAGAGGAGCAGTTTTTGAGAGATTTTGACCCGTCCAAATATCAAAACCCCGCGGTTGCTGCAGATATAGCGCTGTTCGCGTTGGACGGGGATGATATAAAAATACTGCTTATACGCAGGGGGAACTATCCTTTTAAAGACTGCTGGGCTCTTCCCGGAGGATTTGTGAATATAGACGAAGATATTCTGGCTTGCGCGCACCGCGAACTGTTCGAGGAGACCGGGATATCCGGCATTTATCTGGAGCAGGTTTTCACATTTGGCCGCCCTGACCGCGACCCGAGGCAGCGCGTGATATCTGTAAGCCATGTCGGCATTGCGGATATATCGGCTCTTTATGCTAAAGCCGGTGACGATGCGGCAGAAACGGGATGGTTCTCTTTTTCGGACTATACCGTCCATGATTGTAACGGCAATGTTCTTGTCAAGTATGTTTTAAGCGGCCGTAAAACGCTCCGCCCTGCAGTATCATACCCCAAAGGATGCATGCAGCAAATCACTGCAGTTGACAGCGCAGGCCTGGCTGCAGACCACGCTGAATCTATAGCATACGCTTTTGCATATCTTTTGCGGCGCGTACAAAGCGGCTTTCTTGATTTGGCATTCTCTGATAAAGACATAAAAACTCGGGCGCAGCATGTTTTGCTTAGCAGCGGTATCAGTCACGGCTCCTTACAATAAATGGCAGCGCATTGTAGACAATTGCAGATATGCCAAGCCCTGCGATGCAAAGCAAAATGCCGTGTATTTGTGTTGACGAAAGCCATCGGGCTGGTAGCAAATGTGCTATTATATCCAGCGCTCCCGATGACGGCAGAGGCATAAGCAGCCCGCCGAGCATAACATTGGCTATTGTAAGAAGCGATATAAGCATAAGCTGCGATGTGTGTTCACGCAGTTTTGCAATCATAGCCGCAATACCTCCGAGGGATATAAGATAAAGGGCGAAAAGCAAAAGCAGCGGTATAATAAGCCGGCCTTCCCCGGAGACCGCAAAAGCAGCAAGCGGCACCGCCGCACAAGGCAGCATGTATGCTGCATCTGCAATAACAGACGAAAACAAAAACTTTTCTTTACTGCAGCTTCTTGTTTTAAGACGTGAATAAAAGTCTTTTTCCCTGCGCGGCATAATAAGACCTGTGAGCATAAAAAACCCTGCTACCGCAGCTAACAGTCTGAGCGACATTTTTGCGGCGTCCAGCAGCGGAGTGGTCTCCTGCATCTGCCCCACCTCATTTCGACGTTCGATATTTAGTATCGGCGTCTCTGTGCCCAGTTCCACATATTCGAAAACCTGCTTGTAAAGCTCTCCGCCGCCTAAATTTCCGCCTTCTTTAGCGGCAGCGCATGTTACCCACAGGTTCATAGCTTCGCCCCCTACGCTTTCGGAAATTACTCCCGCCGCCGTACTGAATGGCGAGCGCAGCATTAAAAGCGTACCTTCATACTGCCCGTTTTCCATTGCTTCTTCAAAACCCTCTTTTACAACAAATACAGCTTCAAGGCGGCCTGTCTGCAGGTTCGCTATAAGCGTTTCCTCGTCTCCATGCATAACCCAGACCACTTCAAGTGCGTTTACGTTATCAAGCAGACGCTCTGAGAACTTAGTTTTGTCCCTGTCTATCCAGCCTATAGGCACAAGAGCGTCAGGTATAATAAGCCCAATAAAAGGGCATGCGGCAACAATCAGCGCAAGCGCCAAACATGCCAAACCATATGCCCCTTTATATAGCGTTTTCAGCCTGTATTTAATAGTTCGAGAAAATAAACTCACCGCGTCCTCCTCTGAAACCATTTAAACCCTAAAGGCAAAAGCACAGCCGTACTAATGCCTAAAACCGCGGCATACAATAAGAGTCCCTGTGCATTTTTATCAAACATTCCTGCAATACATAGTTTAAGCGCCGCCGAAAACGGCGTATAGTAAGAAACGTCACGTACAACAGACGGCATGTAAGCGGATGGCAGCAGCAGACCTCCAAGCAGCGCAAGCGCGAGGGAAAGCAGAAAAACTGACCGAACCGCTAATGCGGATGTTTTGCATAACAGCCCGACATTAAGAGCAACAAGGCTTAAAAACAGGCACAGCAGTATTCCGGAAGACGTAAGCAGAACTATACTGCCTTGCTGAATCGTGCCCGCAATCAGTCCAAGGGCTGCGGCAAGCACGGCATACTGAACAAATAAGAATATACCGCCGGCAAGCCAGCGAGATATAAAACATCCAAAGGGGGTGCGCCCCGAGAGAAGCTGTCTGTGCAGCAGCCCTGCCGTTCCGTCGCCCGCGGTTATACGCGCCACAGGCAGGCTTGCGAGTGCGACAAAAAGCACAAGCAGGCTTGCCGCAAAGTATTCCAGCGGCAGTGCACCGCCCAAAGGCGATGCCTCCGCCGTACGTTCGTAAAGCGCTGTGCGTCCGAATAGAATATTAGAAAAAAAAGTGTCGATCATATTGGATTTTGATTCTGCTGCGGTATCCTTTTCGATTCCATGTTCAAGTGCCGAATTGTAAAATATCTGCGCTGCATTGGTCGCGTAACCTACCATTTCTATTCCCGAGCTGAGCGTCTCGAAAAGCAGAGCGTCCTCCAGCGGCATGTTGGGGTTTCCGTAATATGCAATAACCATTTGTTCGGTAAAAAGCCTCTCCTGCATCTTTTTGGGAATATGAATGTACGCGGCAGCCCCCTGCTTTAAGGCATCCCGTCCTTCGTCCTCACTGTCTACAAATTTCGTATCAATAAGCCCGCCGAGAGATTTGCTTTCAATCAGCTCTTCCAAAATCACATGAGTCAGCGGATGGTCGTCTTCGTTATAAACCGCGACAGTAAAGTTTTGTGTGCGAACATTGGAGTAAAAATAGGGGGACACCATAACGGCAATTAACATCACAAGCGCTATAGGAGCCGCAAGCGCAAATATAAGCGAAGTCCTTCCGTGAAAAAGCCTTTTTAAATCAAACTTCATAACTGCATGATGCGCTAAAAGGGCTTTCCGCCCGTGCGCATTTCCTTCCATGCCTTATTATATATAACGCTTTTGCCAAAACTGTATTTTACTGTGATAAAAAATAGTCCTTGCAGCACGGTTTTTGAAAAACCAACGTTCTGCTAGCTCCTTGCCCATAGGGAGCGTTCCTTTATGCCGTGAATCTGCATATTGCCTCGGCCAAGCTTCCGATACTTTCCGCAAAATCAAGACCGCCGTGATAGGATACCGCACCATCGCGCAGTACCAGCAGTTCATCGGCGAGCATTTGTATTTCCTCGAGGTCGTGGCTTACAAATACTATAGCAACGCCGTTTTTCTTTATATCGTTTAACCCTGCGATAATACGCCGGCGGTTTGGAGCGTCAACGCCGGCCAACGGCTCGTCAAGTATAAGCAGCGGCGCGCGCAGTACAAGGGCCGCACCAAGATTGAGCCGTCTTTGCATACCGCCCGAAAGCTTCGATACTCTTTTTTTCTGAACGTCTTTTAGCCCAATAAGATCAATGACCGCCTTGCAAATCACCTCGTCTTTTCTTTTCATCCAGTAATAAAGGTTATCCTTAACGGACAGTTCCTGCATCAGCGCAATGCTTTGCGGCACATAGCCTATTATTTCACGCGCCCGAGCAGTTTCCCCCAGCGCGTCAATACCGTTAATAAACAGACTGCCTTCGTCCGGCATTGCAGCCGTGGCAAGTATTTTAAGCAGCGTAGTTTTCCCGGCACCGTTTTCGCCTGCCACCGCAAGCGCGCGGCCTCGCCGCAATGTGAAACTTACGCTGTTCAAATAAACTTTTTTTTCGTACGCCTTTTTGAGCCCTTTTGCATCAATCATGAGCGGGTTACCGCCTACCATTTATTATTAAACCGAGTATAACATCCCATATGTCAAAAATCAAACGAGCAGATTTGGCTTTTTGCTATTTATGATTTATAATGATACAAAATTATTGTACGCTTCAGGAGAAAAATGAAAGAACGAATCAAACGTAAAAATCTGTCCTTTGCAGCCGGAATATTGGTTGTTCTGGCGATTTTTGCAGGAATTATGATTATATCCGCCGCGGCGTATATCGCGGGACGGGCTTTGTATTCATACGGAATTGACATACCGTACGCACAATACGCACAGTATGTTGTTTTTATAGTATTAGGAGTTTATATTGTACGAAACTGGATAACCGAATACGATTATGAAGTATCAGACAGTGAACTTATTGTTGACAGATTATTAGGAAGCAGACAAAGAAACCTGCTGCGTCTCCGCCTTGATAGTATAGTCTCAATAAATAAAACGCCGCCTTTGAAGTGTCCTATAGCGCGTTTGACATTCCGGTCAAAAAAAAGCGGCGGCATTTTTATAGTTTACTGTAATTTTGGGAAAGAAAAATGCGCTTATCTGACCCCGAACGCAGATATGATTGCATTAATTAAAAAACGTACCGGTTTAAACAATCAGCGCTAATAGT
>CAZSMH010000023.1:5431-10793 GCA_964607965.1 uncultured Christensenellaceae bacterium | reverse complement strand
CGATTCCTGAAATAAGGCCGAACTTTTTCAGATACCGTATATCGCTTTCTTCAAAAAAGAAACTTTTTCGTATTCCTCCCCAAGAGAGAGTATACTTTTTAAGAAGATTCCACTTAGTGAATTCTATTCTTAAAAGAGCAAGCTCGCTTAATGCATATAAAGCTGACATGCAAAAAAGCGTGACAGGAAGCGCGCCGATTCCCATTATAGGCAGAACAAGCGATTTGCTTGTAAACCCTGACAAATCCATCTGCCCTCTTAAAATAAGGTAAAGCATAAGCGCATAAAGCCCGAAAGGCAAAAGCAGCGCAGCACCCGTCAGCACAGCCGAAACCGTGCCGGTTGCCACCGAGGTTAAAAAATCCTGTTTGTAGTTTATTATCTCCCGCATCTCTTCATACGAATAATATCTGTCTTTCGATGTTTCAGGTTCGTCTGCGCTGCGCAGCACGGCTGATGTCTTTTTATCCATAAACTTAAAGTCTCTTGTCTGCAGCAGTTTTTGAAAGTCGTCTTCCTGAAGATTGAAGGTTTCTTTAGGTTCATATGACAGTATGTGCACATTGCTGTAAGTCAATTTGTAAACACGCCCGATCTCAAATTTATTGAACGAAAAAGGAGTCCTTACAAGCAGCCTGAAAACCCGGGGCGTCTCGTCCCTTAGAGACGATATTGGCGTAAAATAAAGCCTGTACCTATATAGCCCCGCGAAACGTTCTTTGGAAAAAAGCAGCATATTTTCACGTTCAGTCTTTTTCATAACTCACTCCTTTAAATTAAGTCTTATTATCTCATATGAAACCAAAAATGAAAAGGGTTGTATAAATACGCCGTTGCGATTAAACTTAACTAGAGGTGAACAAGTTGGACAGACAGACGCCTATTATGGATGCGATAGCAAAAGTTTGCGGCAACTCCAAAGCACGTTTCTGCATGCCCGGGCATAAGGGCGACCCCGGCTTTTTTGGCGGCGATGTGCTCTCCTGCGATATTACCGAACTGCCCGGAACAGATAACCTGCATAACGCCAAGGGAGCAATATTAAAGTCCCAAAGGCTTCATGCTGATTATATTGGCGCAGAGGCGGCCTATTATACAACGGGCGGCTCTACAGCGTGTATATTGGCCATGCTTTCTCTGTTCAAAAACAAAAAGGTGATATTCCCCCGGGGAATTCATTTAAGCGCAGCCAATGCTATAAACATGTACGGCTTAAATCCGGTTTTTCTTTGTTCTCCTCCCTGCGATTATCCGGCTGTGGTACAGGCTGAAGACGTAAGAAAGGCTCTGCGCGAACATAAAGACGCGGCTGCAGTGTTTATTACCTATCCTAATTATTTCGGGCTTTGCTGTGACATTGCAGGCATCGCGAATACTGTACACAAAGCAGGCCTTCCGCTTGTTGTGGATGCAGCGCACGCAGCGCATTTTGTATATTCCGGGCTGCTGCCCGAAGCGCCTTCATATTCGGACGCCGATATCTGGGCAGAAAGCGCGCACAAAACACTGCCGGCGATGAGTCAGTGTGCCTGCCTTTGCATAGGCAAAAATTCGATTATTGACAAGAACCAGGCATTGCACGCACTGCTTAATATACAAACTACCAGCCCGTCCTATGTGCTGCTTGCTTCTCTTGATTACGCTCACGCATATATGCGCGATGCGGGCGAAAATGAGCTTTACCGCATAATAAGCATAACCGACCGTTTTATAAATATGATAAACGCTCTTCCGGGCTTTATGTGTCCAAAGATAACTCAGCCCGGTGTAACAAGCAAAGACCCGTTAAAGCTTGTTATTGACGTTTGCGGTACCGGGTATACCGGCCTGTCTGTTAAAGCAAACCTAGCCATGCAGGGTATATATGCTGAGGCCGCGGACTTAAAAAACATACTGCTTATGCTTTCGCCAGGCAACACGGCGTCACACCTCGAGAAGCTTTACGAGGCGCTCCGCCGTATAACCAAATCGCGGGGTAAAAACATTTATTTTTCGCCCTACAGTATGCCCTGCGCAACAAAATATTCGCAAAATTCGATAAACCGGATGAATATAGAAAAGATAAAGATAGAACGGTCGCCAGGACGTATCGCCGCGTACAGTGCCGGAGTGTATCCGCCTGCCGAAGCGGTGGTTATTCGGGGGCAGCTGATTTCAGTTGAAATTGCGGGCTACCTGATTGAAGCGCACCGCCAGGGTTTCGACTTGTTCGGCATTGATGATGACTATATCTTTGTATTTGGGGAGAAATAATGATAATAAACAAAAATAGTAAGCCGCTCGGCAATTATAACGCGATTTTTTTTGATCTTGACGGTACTTTGCTTCAATCGGGCGAAGGCGTTATAAATGCAGTAAATTATATGTTTGAACGCATGGGAATAAAAGAAAATGACCAAAAGCGTCTGCGCGCGTTTATAGGGCCTCCCGTAAAACACCAACTTATTAACGTCTATGGGCTGGATGAACAGCAAGCTGATAAAGCTTACGGTCTTTTTCGCGAATACTACCTCAATAAAGGCGTATATGAAAGCCGCCTATATAAAGGCGTTGAAGAAATGATAAAATCGCTGTATCAATCAGGCGCGCGAATTTATATTGCTACGTGCAAAAGAGAAAATATGGTGTCCCCCATTTTATCGCAGTATGGCCTGCTTGATTGTTTTTCCGGCATATTCGGCGCATTTCACGATAATGGCATATACGATAAAACACAGGTTCTGCAAAATGCAATGTTGAGGCTTAATGGACTGCCCGATGATTCAATAATGGTGGGCGACCGCAGCTGTGACATAATCGGCGGGAAAGCAGTCGGGCTTGACACTGCAGGCGTTCTTTACGGCTACGGCGACTATGAAGAGCTTGTTGGTGCGGGCTGCGATTATCTGCTTGAAAGTGTTGACGATATACCAAAACTCGCGGGAGGGGGCTGTCTATGAACGGACTGTTTATTACTTTTGAGGGAGCAGACGGCTGCGGAAAATCTACACAGCTTAAGCTGCTGGCGCAATATCTTGAACAAAAAAACATACCCGTTGTATGCACACGCGAACCGGGAGGCAGCCCTATTGCCGAGAAGATACGCAGCATTCTGCTCGATAAGGAGAATGCCGGAATGGACGCCGTTACAGAGGCTCTTCTTTATGCTGCAGCACGCGCGGAGCATGTGCGCAAGGTAGTGCGCCCTGCGCTTATTGCAGGCAAAGTCGTTCTATGCGACCGTTTTATTCATTCGTCTTACGCTTATCAGGGATACGGCCGCGGGCTCGGGATAGAGCTTGTGCATCGGCTTAACGAAGCCGCGCTCAACAGCTGCATGCCCGATGTCACGGTGTTTATTAATATACCGCCCGAGCACGCTTTCGAACGAATGAATGAACTAAAACAGCACGACAGACTGGAAAGCGAAAGTTTGTCTTTTCACAGGCGCGTTTTCGACGGTTTTACCGAGATTTCCAAGTGGGACGGAGTAATATCTATTGACGCTAAAGGAACTAAGTATGAAACCCATGCGCTTGTCGTACAACAGCTTATACCGATACTAAACAGGTCAGGCTTGCTATGAACGGACATACGCCACAGGAACGCTTTTTAAACGCTGCCAGGACCGGCAAAGTGCTTAATGCATACCTTATAACATGCAGCAGCATAAACGTTGCGTTGCGTCTGGTGAATGATTTTTTGCTGCATCTGTATTGTAAAAAAGGCGGATGCGGCAAGTGTACCGACTGCCTAAAGGTTATAAACGGGCATATCGATATATTGAGGCTTTGTGCCCCTAAGGTCGAGGAGATTCGCGATACGCTTGCTTTCGTAGCTGAAAAAGCGTATGAGGCAGATTATAAGGCTGTCGTTATAGATAATGCTGATTTTATGACGCCTCAGGCTGCCAACAGCCTGTTAAAGATGCTTGAAGAGCCGCCGCATGGCACAGTATTTTTACTGACTGCGCATTCAGTATGCGGTGTTCTGCCTACCATAGCTTCGCGGTGCGCAATAATACCAATAACTCCAAATAAGGGCGTGCCGGAAAAAACCGCGGAATCGCTCGGGTGCGATATTCAGACGGCAACGATACTATTAGACCTTGCCGGAGGTTACGAAGACGAAGCGCGGCGTATATTAAAGGACAAGGATTTCCTTGCGCGGCGTGAAGAAACTCTTTCTATGCTGCACGGCTTGCTGATGCAGAAAAACATGGCAATAAGCGTATTTGCAGATTATCTTGAAAAATACAAAGAAAACATATCTGAACTGCTTGAAATAATGCTGTCGTACCTCCGTGACATAAGAATATATAAAAGACTGCAGAATAACAGCATTATAATAAACCGCGACAGGCTGGATGATATAAGACAGGCCGCATATATCTTTACAAGCGGCGCAATACGTAATATGATAAATGCTATACTGGAAACTGGAAAACGGTTCTTCGTCCCGGTCAATTTCCGTTTGACTGTGGAGAAGATGCTTTTTTGTATACTGGAGGATAAAAACAGATGCACAAAGTGATAGGCGTACGTTTTAAACGGGTAGGTAAGGTATACTACTTTTTACCCGGAGATATTAGTTTTTGCGAAGGGGACTATGCCATTGTTGAAACGGCAAGAGGGCTCGAATACGGCGAAGTTGTTATTGTCAATAAAGAGGTTGCCGATAATGAGCTTGTCGCGCCGTTGAAAACGGTAGTGCGGAAGGCTACTTCAAAAGATGAAAAAAAGCTGGAAGAGAACAAACAGAAGGAAGCCGAAGCCCTGGAAATATGCCAGAAGAAGATCGAAAAGCACGGCCTTGAAATGAAGCTTGTAGGTGCGGAGTATACTTTTGACAATTCTAAAGTTATATTTTATTTTACTGCGGACGGCCGCGTTGATTTTAGAGACCTTGTAAAAGACCTTGCAGGAGTATTCAAGACACGTATTGAGCTTCGCCAGATAGGCGTACGGGACGAAGCAAAAATGCTCGGCGGGCTGGGGCCATGCGGCCGTGCCTGCTGCTGTTCATACTTCCTTGGGGATTTTTCGCCGGTGTCAATTAAAATGGCAAAGGAACAAAATCTCTCGCTTTCGCCTACAAAAATCAGCGGGCTTTGCGGAAGGCTTATGTGCTGCCTTAACTACGAGCAGGAGCATTACTCTTTGACGCGCCGCCGCATGCCCCGTGTTGGCAGCACTGTTATCTCACCCGACGGCGAAGGCGTAGCCCTGGAAAATAACGCCGTAACCGAAACTGTCCGTATAAAAATAACTCTGCCCGATGGAACGATAGATGTAAAGACATTTAAGCTTGAAGAAATTCAGTTTGCCGGACACATGAATGACGCTGATAACGGCGATACCCCCCTAGATGAGGAAATTAAATC
>CAZSMH010000023.1:2538-5331 GCA_964607965.1 uncultured Christensenellaceae bacterium | reverse complement strand
TTTTTGATTGTATCTGATTAAAATAAATTAGTATATTCAAACAATGGAGGTTACAGCATATGGCATACAAGATTACTGATGAATGTATTTCGTGCGGTTCTTGCGAAAGTGAATGTCCCGTTGAAGCGATATCCGAGGGTGACGGCAAATATGTGATTGACGCGGAGCTTTGCACCGAGTGCGGTGCCTGCGCCGATGCATGCCCTACCGAGGCAATCGTAAAAGACGAATAAAGCAAACATTCAAAAAAGGGCCTCAATAAGGCCTTTTTTATTACTTATTTTTTGCTCAGCTCTTCGAGCCGTTTTGCAATATCCCCAATATTCCCGCGTATAGAAAACAGCGAACTGTAATCTTTGTGCCATAACGCATACCATAGCCCAAGATGCAGACGGTTTAAATCATCTCTGACGTTACCAAGCTCATGCAAAAGCGCGGAATACGCATCTTTTTGGCTACGCACAAACGGCTGCTTTCGCTCAAACTGCATATTTTCGACAATCGCAGCTATTCTTTTCTTCACTTCCATTTAAAACTCCAGTATATCCCCCGTACGCATCCGTTTTACGCGGGCAAGCATCGAAAGTTTTTCAAGTGGCTTATCTCCGGTGCAGTGGCCGGTATATACCTTTTTAATCTTCCGTTCCTCCAGGAATTTTGCAATAGCTGCTACTTCAGCCTCCGGCTCCCTTTTAATCTTTCTATCCGTTCCCGAATATCCCCCGAGATGAAAGCCTCCCGCCACGCCTATTATTTGACCATATTTTTTTTCTGCCGTCATCAGTATATTAAGAATGCCGCTATGCGCACACCCTGTCAGTACAATAATACCGCCCTTTTCCTCAATAACAATAAAAAGTTCGTGTTCCAGCGGGTCTGATTCCAGCTTGCCTTGTTTCTTTATCAGCATGTTTGCTGCGTAACCAGGCAGCCTGCGGTACTTTTTTGCGCTCGCAGCAAAAATTCCTTCACAGACTTTAATATCACCGTCAAAAAAGCATAACCTATCCTTATATTTTTCAAAAAAGGCTGGCGATATGCCTGAACTGGTTATTTTGTTTCCATGCTTAGAATAGTAATCTTCCTTGGCCGCTTCCTTTATATATACTTTTGCATTCCTGTTGATATCAAGAAAATTAACAAGTCCGCCTGTATGGTCGTTGTGAACATGAGAAATAACACAGATGTCAACTTTTAATAAATCTATTCCAAGAAGCGTAGCATTATATATAAACGCATCCGAAGCCCCGGTATCAAACAGCACGCGATGCCCTTTATGTTCGAAATAAAGGCTCAGGCCATGTTCGCTTATAAAACCAGTATTTATATGTTTGCCGTTTTCAATAAGTGTGTATATTTTCATTATTCAGTGCCGCTGGCTAACAATTTCCTTTCAGTACTTAACTTAACCGTATTACCGCTGATGCTGTTGGTTTATGTTTTGATAGACCGCAGTATCCCAGAATTCTTTTAGATTAAATGCTCTGCTGGTGCCGGAAAATTAAAAAGTCTCTGCTTTGGGACATGTTGCCTTTAACCCGCAGTTTAATTTTCCTATTTTCCTATCCATACAATCCCCTATATATTTTAGCACTAAATATATTACAGCACAATGATTGCGGGAATATCCGGAATAAAACGATAAAGCTTTGATAAAACAAGATATTAAATTCATAACAAACGGATGCTATAGCGCTGATAAAGTCATGTTGTTGGAGCGGGTGATGGGAATCGAACCCACGTGGCCAGCTTGGGAAGCTGGAGCTCTGCCATTGAGCTACACCCGCATAAAACGCAGCCACATTATAACACACAAAACATGCTTTTACTATATCGAAAAAACGATTATTACTGTATAAATTGCTTTTATACTGACCTGCCGTACACAGCATTTGCGGCTGACGCATAAGTTAGTACGGGATTGCCTTTAAATTCTTTAGCGGAAAGGAAGTACATATCAATGGAAGGTAACAGAACGATTGAGCTTAATGGTTTTGAATTTGAGCTTACCGGTATTTTTTCTGAAAACGGCACAACTGTGATAACTATGCGCGTATCCGGAAACGGCCAAAGCACATCAGACCTTAATGGTTGGATTTTGGAAATCTGCCCCGATGACCAGCAGGCATTCGAAGAGCTAAATATACTATCGTGCGAAAAAAAAAGGCGTCAGGCAAACTGGGCGCCCGCAATTGCACTGAAGACGTCTTATGAGCTTCTCGGGGACATAGGCATAAGCGGCATCGTTATAACAGACTGGGTCGGGCGGTATAAAGACGACCCGGAGGTTGAATTCCGCATCGCAGTTGATTTGGAGCTTGACCCGCGGCCGTTTAGAGTCGGCATTATTCAGGGTGAATCCGCTCTTATATCTGAAGATAAAATACGAATCTCTCAAAAACAGAGCAATAAAGTGTGGGTTTTGCCAATTGAAAAAAACTTTTGTCTTTATATCCCTGCGCCTGAAGGATACAGACCTAAAAAAACGCCTCAAATCTGCGTGTCCGCCGCCAAGCGTTTGACTCACATATGTTACCAAAGCGATGATGAAAATACAATGCCAATCCGTGCCAGCCTTTATGGAAGCATCCGCATTGTTGCATCCGTACCCTTAAGCTGCACCAAAGCCAGCGGAGACGAAGTGCATTCCGCAGCGTGCGACTGTTTTGAAGTTTGCGATATAATAGGATATGCAGAAGAAAACGATGCGTTTTTAATAAATGACATATCTGTGTATCCCAAAAAAGACAGTCTTGATTTAACGCTGCTTAATACACACTGCGGTAAATCGGT
>CAZSMH010000023.1:0-2438 GCA_964607965.1 uncultured Christensenellaceae bacterium | reverse complement strand
AATCAGTCAAGAATTATAGCAGCGACAAATTTTAACGGCGTCTCTTTTTCATTGGCTATACCGTGAGCTTCTCCGCTGCGGCAGATGCTGCAATCCCCAGCATTTAGCGTTGTTATTGTTCCGTTGTCATCGAGAACGCCCTGCCCTTGGAGTACATAAAAAATTTCGGTTTCTCCTTCGTGAGAGTGGCGGCCGATACTGCAGCCCATCTCAAGTGTAACCACCGAAAATAAACGGCACTTTTGAGGCAAATGCTCCGGAGGCACAAGGCCAAGCAAATCGACCGTTCCATCGCCGCTGCGCATTTTATCCCTTTGTACGGTGCTCATTTGTTCAGCTTTAATAACCATTTTCTACCTCCAAACTATTTTTCGACACGTATGGTGCTGGCAATGCTTAAAACTTCCGGTATATAGCTTATTTCCTCTATTGCGCGTTTTACTGATATCTCCTTGGCTTTGTGCGTCACAAATATAAGCGGCACGCTCTCCTCGCTCTCCCCCTGCTGCCTCACGGATGCGATGCTTACACCTTGCCCGCCGAATACGCTGGCTATTTTGGCAAGCACACCGGGCGAGTCCTGCGCTATTATACGGATATAGAATTCGCATTCCCAGTTGTTCTCGAATGAAATTTCGTTCGCTGCTTTTTTCCCGTTGTAAAACGTAGTGTAATGATGGCCTTCCCTGCCAGCCGCATAAATTATATCCGATACAACCGCGCTTGCCGTGGGCATGTCGCCCGCGCCCCGTCCGTACAGCATTACATCGTCAACAGTATCCCCATGAAGGAATATAGCATTAAATGCGCCGCGCACCGATGCAAGCGGGTGCGTTTTTGGTATCATCGTAGGGTGCACGCGCGCTTCTATAGTTTTTCCCCGCTTTTTGCCTATGGCAAGCAGTTTTATCGTATAACCAAGTTCGTTGCCGTATTCTATATCCTCTAATGATATGTTTGTTATTCCTTCGCAGTAAATATATTCTACGGGAACCCTTGCATGAAAAGCCATAGAAGAGAGAATGGACAGTTTGTACATGGCGTCCAGCCCTTCTATATCGTTTTTCGGATTCGCCTCAGCCATACCGAGTTTCTGAGCCTCTTTGAGCACATCATTAAAATCAGCTTTGTCCTGGTCCATTTTTGTCAGTATATAGTTTGTCGTTCCGTTTATTATACCCATTACAGACGTTATCTCATTAGCCTGCAGGCTGTCCCAAATCGTGCGAAGTATAGGTATGCCGCCACCCACGCTAGCCTCAAAATAAAGCCCTGCGCCGCTTTTTTGCGCAGCTGCGTTTATCTCCGGCCAGTGCCGTGCAAGCAGTTCTTTGTTTGCCGTAACAACAGTTTTACCGGAGTCAAGCGCCGCAAGCACAAACTCCAGCGCGGGCTTTACGCCCCCGATTAACTCTACAACCGTATCAATGCTTTTGTCTGCAATAATATCCTTGTAAAAATCCTTAGCTTTAAGTTCACCGGGTATCTCTATTGAATATTCAAGCGAAAGCACCTTTTTCACGCATAGTGAAATGCCTTCTTTATGCTCAATACTGCTTTTCTGTGCGGCAATGGTTTTGTATACTCCAGAACCTATTGTGCCCATCCCCAAAATTGCTATGTTTACCTGTTTCATTTGTCCTCCCTCTCGTTCCTCGGCGTTTTAGCATTCTTCCTGTACAGCATGTTAAGACCTATAAGCGTAAGCAGACCGTTTATTTCGTCTATCTCCTCGGCCTCCTGCGCAATAAGCCGCGCCAGCCCGCCCGTTGCAATCACGCGCGGGCTGCCGCCCATTTCGGATTTCATGCGCCGAAGTATATAATCTACCTGGCCGACATAGCCGTATATTATTCCTGCCTGCATACCGTATACCGTGTTTTTTGCGATAACAGTTTCGGGTTTGATAAGTTCCACTCTCGGCAGCTTAGCCGCGACGTCCGCCAGCGCCTCGGAGGCAATTTTAAGCCCCGGACATATAGCGCCTCCGAGAAAATCACCGGCTGCGGAAACCGCGCCGAACGTAGTCGCCGTACCGAAGTCTACGATTATGCACGGTCCGCCGTACAGCGTATATGCCGCAACCGCTCCGACTATTCTGTCTGCTCCGAGTTCCCGGGGATTGTCATACAGTATATTGATACCTGTTTTCATGCCCGGCCCAACGCACATAGCTTGCCTTTTAAAATACATATCGCACATGTGCTGCAGCGTAAAATTAATTGACGGTATCACCGATGATATAATAATACCGTGCACGTTTGAAGGTTTGCATCCCACGTGATTGAAAAAAGACATTATGCGTATGCCGTATTCATCTGCCGTACGCTCGTTGCTTGTAGCCATACGCCAGGAATTTTTCAATTTATCGCCTTCAAACAGACCGCATTTTATATGACTGTTGCCGACATCCAATACAAAAACCATTGCTTCTCCGT
>CAZSMH010000022.1:18632-22049 GCA_964607965.1 uncultured Christensenellaceae bacterium | reverse complement strand
TCTGATAAAGAAAATATTTGCTTTTGTGGACGCCACAACTATCATATTATCATAAACGGCGGGAGTCGCCTCTATAGGTTCGCCAACGTTAAGCTTTGCGGCTTCTTTGCCTGTCAAGCCGTCCACCAAGACCACATCTCCCTCGCTGTCGCACTGTACTATGTATCCCTTGCCATCCTTCGTATACACCGGTACCGGTGACGAAGGCGACCAGCCGGATGCTTGCATATCGTATTTCCAGACCTGCTTAAATGTAGCTTTATCAAGCGCAACAAGGCTGCTTGTTACGGAGCTTTCAAAAGCCTCCTGCGTAATTCCGAATATAATCAGATTCTCTATATCTGTATCGTCCATACCCAGAACAGGAGAAGCCAGTATGCCGCCGTTGCTGCTGCTGTCCGACTTGACGGTAAATGCTTTCTCTAAAACAACTTCTCCGGTAACACCGTCAAGCTTTCGCGCATATACTGTTCCGGTATCTCCCAGAGGGCGTACCAGCGGGTCGTAATTACAGCCGCTGTATAAATAAAACGTGCCGCTTTGCGCATCTTCCTCCAAAACCATAGTCATATCGCTGTCGTCCGATAAATCATTAGCATATACAAGTTCCAAGGTATTAAGGTTAATACACGAGAGAATACCCGCGTTATCAGCAAATATAAGATTGTCCCGCCATGCCAGAGCAGAACTTTGCGTCCCCCAGCGTCCTTTTGTGCTGGCCTCTTTATTTCGCGAAGACGTATAGCGGTACTTAACCAGCAAAGGCTCTTTGTCCATAGAAATTATGCCCTCTTGCTCGTCATAAACAGTGTTAAGCCTGCAAACATACAGCACGCCGTTTTCTCCCGGCATTATAAGCGTATCGGATTTACCGTCTATTAACGGACTTGAACCGTATGCCTGCCAACCGCGGTGCGCAAACGGATCGTCTTTTTCCCACCCATATTTTAAAAGCAGCGAGCCGTCTATAAGGCTGAAAGCGCGCATATACATGTCTTTACAGCCGGATGTCCTGCCGTCTGGCTGCAGTCCCTGGCCTACATATATAACAGGGTATCCCCGGGGGTCTATGCTTGCTGTACCCGTAACAGGCGCGCCTGTAGCTATCGGGTCACGCGAAAGCTCCCCGGTGTAAAGATCCATAAAGTAAATATGCCCGCTTAGTGTAGCGTAAATGACTTCTACAAAATCATCTTTGTCACGATACTGCTGATACAGCGATGTCATAATCTTTCGCGTTTTTTCCGGCCATTTTACTATAAGCGGCTGGCCGGTGTATGTTGCTCCGCCCTTTTTGCCAATCTTGCCTGTTTTTTTGGTTTCAACAATCTCAAGAGACTTTAAATCAGTATTAACCGTGCCAAAGCTAGGCATATCGCGGTAATTGTTTCCCCGGAATGTAATTATCCCTTCAAGGTCGGTATACTGCTTCCCGGAACCGAATGTAACAGGGTCGCTTGCCGTATAGGATTCCACAATTTCGCCGCCCGCCATAATTTCAGTGATAAGCCCCAATTTATCAGGATTTGTCTTATCCGTAGGATATGGCAGAACATCAGCCGACAGTGCATCCATCTCCCGTTCATAAGGATCGTCCGATTGTTCGGGCAGAGTAACATTATCAGGCGGCGTCATGACCATTGAATCGCTCGGCGGCAGGGGATTGCCCGGCTTATTGCTTATGGCCACGCAAATAAAAACAACACCTGCAACAAAGGCAACAGCAATTATCACAGAAATTATTATAAAACGTTTATGTGCACGTCTCCTTAATTTTCTTCTTATTGAGTATTGCCTTTTTCTCATTAACAAACCTTACCTTAAATGTATCTCAAATAACGTTTATTATTATACATCTACCGGCACTTAAAGACAATGATAACAAACTTGTTTGCCCGGTAAAACAGCTGTGGTATAATCGTCATATTAAAAACATAAGGGAAAAAGAATGAATGCAGAACTTATTAGTATAGGCACCGAACTTTTGCTGGGAGACATCGTTAACACAAACAGCGCATTTCTTGCGATGCAATTATCGCAGCTTGGAATTGACGTTTTTTATCAGTCGGTCGTAGGCGATAATGCCGGCCGGCTTAAAGATAGCATTACTGCAGCGCTTTCGCGTGCAGATATAGTTATAACTACAGGCGGTCTTGGTCCTACATATGACGACATTACAAAAAAGAGCGTTGCTGAAATGTTCGGCGTTGGGCTTATAAGGCATAAACCTTCGGAGCAAAAAATAAAAGACTTTTATTTGTACCGCGGACTTAAGATGACTCCCAATAATCTGCTTCAGGCCGATATTCCCGCCGGATCAACGGTTTTTCCCAACGATTTCGGTTTTGCGCCGGGTATAGCGTTATCTAGCGGCGGCAAAACAGTTATTATGCTTCCTGGCCCGCCCTCCGAGATGCGCCCCATGTTTGAGAATCATGTTTCTTGTTTTTTGCAGGCGATGACAGACTCAATCATCCGTTCAAAAACAGCATACATTTTCGGTTTAGGCGAGTCCGCCGTCGAAGATGCATTAAGAGATTTAATGACTGAGTCTTTAAACCCCACAGTAGCACCTTACGCGGCTTTAGGCGAAGTTAAAGTCCGGGTAAGCGCAAAAGCGGCAGATGCAGCTACGGCTGATGCACTGATAGAACCCGTAATAAATATCATAAAAGAAAAGCTTGGAAATTTTGTATACGGAATAGACATCGGCAGCCTGCAAAACGCACTTGTACAGGAACTTATCCATAGACGCATCACTGCTGCTGCAGCTGAAAGCTGCACCGGCGGTATGGTTTGCGCTTCAATAACAGATATCCCGGGCGCTTCTGCCGTATTTAAAGGCGGCGTATGCGCATATGCAAAAGACAGTAAACAAAAACTGCTTGGAGTTGGCAGCAGTACGCTTGAGCAGTTTGGCGCCGTTTCAGAGCAAACGGCAAAAGAAATGGCAAAAGGCGCAAGAGAGCTTTTTTACGCTGATATAGGAGTCGGCATCACGGGCATAGCCGGCCCGGGCGGCGGCACGGACGAAAAACCCGTCGGGCTTGTGTATATTGCAGTAGACAGCAATTGTTACTGCGAAACAAAAAAACTGTATCTCGCACGGAGACTTGATAACGACCGGTCGGCTGTTCGCCGCATGGCAACGCTTCATGCCTTATCATTAATGCTTACCGCCGCATTGCATTCATAAGATAAAAAGAGCCGCTAAAAAAGGCAGCTCTTTTTAAGTTGATCTCCCAAAAACAACAGATTATATATTGCTTTTTGTATATTGCAGTTTAACCTTGCTGAGCTCCGCATTTCCCGCAGAAAACCGCCTGTGCAGGCAAATCGGCTCCGCATGATACGCACTTTTTTCCGGCCGGCGCTTCAGGTGCAGGTGCAGCAGGCTGTGCCGGAGGCGCATACTGC
>CAZSMH010000022.1:5724-18532 GCA_964607965.1 uncultured Christensenellaceae bacterium | reverse complement strand
CCGGAGGCGCATACTGCGGCTGTGCCGGAGGTGCATACTGCGGCTGTGCCGGAGGTGCGTACTGGGGTTCCGGGCGCTTGGTTCCGCAGGACGGACAGAATCCTGATGTGTACGGAACAAAATTGCCGCATCCCGGGCAGGCGTATCCGGCTGATTTTGCTGCAGACGCAGCGCGCATTGCTCTGAACTTTTCAGCTTTTACAAACACAACAATCGCTATGGCAGCGAAAATCAGGAAATAGAAGAACGGTGTGAACTGAAAGTTGCCGCCCACCACCATGCCAAAACCGTAATTTCTCCCTGCGAGGCCAATAATCCATGCAACGAGGCTCCCAAGAGCAATCGCACTGCTTGATATCACTATTGTAAGAGCATCTTCCTTTATCACTGAAAGCAAAAGGCCTGCCCATATTAGTATAGTACCAATACAAACAAAGGCCTCATAAACCCCAACGATATACAGTCCGAGTAAATAAAACAACCCTCCTGCAGCAAAAATAAAAATCTGTGCGCTGAGCATAAATTTTAAAAATGCATTGCTGTTAAAAAAAGCTTTTGTTGCCGCTAAGAAATTCTTGTACGGAGACATAGGGAAACCCTCCTTAAATAATATGTGTAATAATATCTGTACTTAAGAAGTATATTACATCATAAACGCTGTTATTCGCAAGCATTTAGGTAAATTTTATTTAAACTTATTGTATTTATTACTCCACCGTTACGCTCTTTGCAAGATTTCGCGGTTTATCTACGTCACAACCTTTTTCCACCGCCATATAATATGCAAAAAGCTGCATAGGTATAACGGCAAGTACAGGCGCAAAAAGATCGTCCGTATCCGGCAGGCTTATCACTTCGTCTGCTATATCTTCGGGCAGAGGGCAGCTCTTAAAACATACGGCAAGAACCTTTGCACCGCGGGCTTTAACTTCCTTTATGTTGCTGAAAGTTTTTTCAAAAAGTCTTTTTTGAGTAGCGATTGCCACCACCAGAGTGCCCGGCTCTATAAGCGCAATAGTGCCATGCTTTAACTCCCCCGCCGCGTAAGTTTCGGAGTGGATATATGATATTTCCTTAAGTTTGAGCGAGGCCTCCATAGACAATACATAATCAAGCCCCCGCCCGATAAAAAAAACGCTGCTTTGTGTAAAGTTCTTGCTCGCAAATTTCGAAATCTGCTGCTTGCTTTCCAGTATGTTCTCCATTAGTTCCGGCATCTTTTTTAAAGCTGCCATGTGGCGCGAATAAGCAGTCTCGTCAATGTTCCCCGTCTGCTTTCCGAGAGCCATTGCAATCAGATAAATTGCTGCAAGCTGCGTACTGTATGCCTTTGTGGATGCAACGGCTATCTCCGGGCCGGCGTATGTATAAAGAACGGCATCGGCTTCGCGCGCAATCGTGCTGCCGACTGCATTGACTATAGCCACAATTTTGGCGCCGCGCTTTTTAGCTTCCCTCATTGCAGCAAGAGTATCTGCGGTTTCTCCTGATTGGCTTATAATAATTACTATCTGATTGTTATTTATAATTGGACTGCGGTAACGAAATTCCGATGCAATGTCAACCTCTACGGGTATCCTTGCTAAATCCTCAATAACATATTTGCCTACCATGCCTGCGTGATATGCAGTTCCGCAGGCTATAATGTTTATTTTTTTTATACCGCTCCAATTACGTATCCCTATCTCATCCAGATTAATCTGATTGTCCGTTATCCTTGGCAAAACAGTGTCTTTTAATGCACAAGGCTCCTCGTGTATCTCCTTTATCATAAAATGGGGATATCCTCCCTTTTCTGCCTGTTTGATATCCCAATTAATGTGAAGCGGCTCCCGATTCACAGGCATACCGTATTCATCAAATAGCAATACGCTGCCTCGCCTTACAACGGCTATTTCCTTATCTTCAAGAAATATAACTTCGCGGGTATATGCAAGCAGCGCCGGTATATCGGATGCGATAAGATTCTCATGCTGACCTAAGCCAATTACCAGCGGGCTGTCTTTCCGCGCCGCGATTATTATATCGGGATGTTTCGCCGAAACCACGCCAAGAGCATATGAACCTTCAATTCTTGTCAAAGCGTTGGTTACGGCTTTTTTAAGATCTCCGTTGTAATAGTAATTTATAAGATGTGCAATAACTTCTGTGTCTGTTTCAGATATAAAATGAGCGCCTTCCTTAACAAGCCATTGTTTAAGTTTAACGTAATTCTCTATAATTCCGTTATGCACTACAGCAATATCGCCGGCGCAGTTGGTATGGGGATGAGAATTCTCAAAAGACGGCTCCCCATGCGTCGCCCAGCGCGTGTGCCCTATTCCTGCAGCCCCTTTTACCGTGCAGCCGTCAAGAATTTCAGACAAAGCCTTAAGACGCCCTTTTGTTTTATATACATTTAAACCGCCGTTTTTAACAATCGCAACGCCTGCGCTGTCATATCCTCTGTACTCAAGCCTTTCAAGTCCGCCCAAAAGAATAGGCACAACGTCCTTATCGCCTACATAGCCTACTATACCGCACATATATCAATTACGCCCTTCACCTTTATGCAAGACGGCTTTCGATTAACCTTACCATATCGACAGCCTGACGCTCTATTTCTTTTTTGTTCCGTCCCTCAATCATAACCCGGACAAGCGGTTCGGTGCCCGAAGGACGAATCAGCACACGGCCTTCCCCACAAAATTGCTTTTCAAGCATGTTTATACGCTCTTTTACCTGCTCATCTTCCATAACCGTATCTTTGTATTCGTCTTTTACATGCGCATTAACAAGCACCTGCGGAAGTATTTTTACTACATCCGCCAGTTTTGATAACGACTTGCCGCTTCGCATCACTATAGAGGCAAGCTGTATACCGGTTAAAATTCCGTCCCCCGTTGTAGAATAATCCAAAAATATAATATGGCCTGACTGTTCGCCCCCCAGCGAATAATTTCCTTTTTCCATCTCTTCCAGCACATAACGGTCTCCAACCCGCGTTTTTATCAGGTTTATGCCATGCTCTTTCATCGCAATATCAAGCCCAAGGTTACTCATTACGGTGCAAACAAGCGTGTTCTTCTTAAGCAGCCCCTGCTGCATCATATCTATTGCACATACAGCCATAATCTGGTCTCCGTCAACAACCAGACCATGCTCATCAACCGCAATGAGCCTGTCAGCGTCACCGTCAAACGCAAAACCCATATCTGCTCCTGATTCTGAAACCAGCTGGCGGAGCTTCTGCGGATGCGTTGAGCCGCAGTTATCGTTTATGTTTGTACCGTCCGGCGTGTTATAATACGGTATTACATCTGCACCAAGCTCTGAAAAGGCTCTCGGGCCTATTATTGATGCCGCGCCATGCGCACAGTCCAGTACAATTTTCAGCCCCCTAAGGCTGGTATTTGTGGTCGATAGCAAAAACTCTTTGTATTCTGTAATCGCATTAACCGCGCGTACTCGGCGTCCAACGCCTATGCCGGTTTTAAGGTCTATTGCCTCGCTGTTATCAAGTATAATATTCTCTATTCGTTCTTCCACTTCGTCGGGCAGTTTTTTCCCTTCGCAGTTGAAAAATTTAATACCGTTATACTGGGATTCATTGTGCGAAGCCGAAATCACCACGCCTGCATCTGCTCCATAATCTCTTGTTAAAAATGCAACGCCCGATGTCGGTATAATGCCGGTAACAACAGCTTCGGCACCAACAGAGCATATTCCAGCTACCATTGCCGCCTCCAGCATATCGCCCGATAAGCGCGTGTCCCGCCCAATCAGTATTCGCGCTTTGTGCACCTTGCCCATCAATACATGCGCTCCGGCCTGACCAAGCTTAAAAGCCAGTTCACATGATAGCTTTTCACCGACAATACCGCGAACGCCGTCAGTTCCGAAAAGTTTACCCATAACGCCTCCAAATCGTCTTATTATAATCCCCATTATACCATTGTGCAAATTGGTATATGCCTAACCGTTTTCTCTGATATAGCTTTGTGCGCCGTATATGGCTACGGCTCCGTCAGCCGCAGCGGTAATTACCTGCCGCATAGGTTTGGAAACGATGTCTCCTGCCGCAAATACGCCCGGTATGCTTGTGTGCATGTGGTTATCGGTTACAATATATCCGGTTTCGTCAGTCTCAAGCATCTCTGCTACCTCTTTTGTGTGGGGCTGCGTACCAACGGCTATAAATACTCCGGATACCTCTATTATGCGTTCTTCAAGCGTTTTCTTGTTGCGCACATTGATTCCGTTTACTGCGTTTTCGCCTATAATATCCGTTACCTCACTGTCCCAGACAAATTCAATCAATTTATTCTGCATTGCGGCCTTTTGCAGCGCCTTTTGCGCCCGCAGCTCATCCCGGCGGTGCACAACATATACTCTTCTTGCAAGGCTCGCCAGATAAAGCGCATCTTCCACAGCCGTATCGCCGCCGCCGACAACCACAACATCTTTTCCCCGGAAAAACGCGCCATCGCAAGTAGCGCAGTATGATACACCCGATCCAATGAATTTCTGCTCCGATGCAATCCCCAGTTCCCTGTATGATGCTCCCATTGCCAGCACTACGGTTTTAGCCTTTAATATACTATTGGTTGTCACAATTTTTTTCTCTGTGCCTTCAATGTCAAAGCCTGTTACCTCTGCAGCTTCAATAACAGCTCCTGCTCTCTCGGCGTGGTCTTTAAACATCATTGCAAGGTCAATCCCTTGTATTCCTTCAGGAAAACCCGGATAATTTTCCACCATATGGGTGCGTGTTATCTGACCACCCGGATACATCCGTTCTATTATCAATGCAGACAGCCCTGCCCGCGCCGCATACAGCCCCGCTGTCAGCCCGGCACAACCGGCTCCTACAATAATTACATCGTTCATCTTCTTCTCCCTTAGTTATAAAATTGCATAAATAATTAAAACAACGAGCCAAACAAACTCATTGTATCAATCAATAATAGCACTTTCAAGTAGTACACATCACTTGCCGTTTGATATCAGTAAATCAAGCACATCAAGCGCTTTATCAAGCTGTGCATCCCCATCCGCAGAATTTTCAACATAATAATCCGGGTAGACTCCGTTGCCGTCTATGCTCCGCCCTTTGGGCGTAAAATACTCTGACGATGTAATTTTTATCGCCCCCTTTGTAGGCTCTAAGGGTATAACATCCTGCACAACTCCCTTGCCGTATGTGCGTGTTCCTACTATAGCGCCTGCATTATAATCCTGTATTGCACCGGCAAAAATTTCGGACGCTGACGCAGTGTGATTGTTGACAAGCACGACTAAAGGGATCTGTAAAGAGTTTTTATCGCTCTCCCAAGTATTTTTTTTGCCGTTCTTATCTTCCGTATATACAAGCGTACCTTGCGGCAGCAGCGAATCAAGCATGCCAACAACCTTATCCATATACCCTCCCGGATTGTTGCGCAAATCAAACACTATACCGCGCACTCCGCTCTGTTTAAAAAGTTCTATGCCCTCATCAAAAAGCGTGTCGCAATTACCCCCGAACTGTATTATTCGCATATATCCTATATCGTCTTTAAGTATATCATGTGTTACCATATCGTGCATAAATGATCTGCGCATCATGGTAAATTCAAGCGTTTTATCGCCCCGCTTAACGCCAACGGTTAATATTGTACCCTCTTTTCCAATACAGAGCAAAGCTATGTCTGTCAGCGTTTTGCCCTCAACGTCTTTGCCGTCTACAGAAATAATGTAGTCTCCCTCCTTAATGCCGGCTTCCTTAGCGGTTGAACCTTCCGTAAAATCCGTGACTACTGCTAAGCCCGCAGCCTTGTCAATTTCTATCGTCATCCCGACGCCGTAATATTCTCCGGAAGAGTTTTGATTGAACGCCGCGAATTCCTCCGGCGTATAATATACGCTGTACGGGTCTTCCAGCGAAGCAACCATAGCTTTTAAACCGGCGTACTGCACCTCCTGCATATCAAAGTCACGCAGATAATGCTCTCTTATAATCTCCTGCGCACGATAAAACTCATCCAGCGGAAGTTCTCCGTGCCTGCCGGCATACTTTGCTGCAACAAAAATCCACGTTATTGCAGAAAAGAAAATACCAAAAATAATTGCCAGCAGAAAAGCTCTTGATTTTTTCATTGACCGTCTCCTTTATGCATATACAAATATAAATATGCTGCCAATCCTGATGATTATACGCAAATAACTCTTGCCTATTGAATATAAACAAAAAAGCCTCCTTCTGCCGCAATGTGCAAAAGAAGGCCTTATACTTATACTATTTTTTGCCCTTTTTATACGCATACTGTACCGCGGCCTGATGCTTCGAGCATTCTGTCCCTGCTCTTGATGTACCCGATAAATGCAGCTTAGAACCTTTAAAATGGATACAGAAATGACCGTTAAATTTGTTGTCCTTTATCCTGTAATTACCGTGAGGATAAAAATTCATTGAAGCTGCATACGTCACACCGCCGACCGTTACCCATATAGCCCTGCGGTTCCATGAAACACCTCCGCCGTAGTTCTTTTTTATTATAGCCGTGTCGTTAGCCGTAAGCGGCTCTGTATCGGCATGCAATGTGCCGCCGTAGCGCCTGACCCAGAACTTTCTTCCCGTTCTCACGTCTGTTACAAGAGCTTTTGTTCCTCTGCCAAAAACATTTTTTATACTGCTCCATGAAGACAGCTTAACATTCCGTACACCGTAAAGCTCTGCCTGTGTGATAGAAATCTTTTTATCGCTGTACAATACCTCCAATGTTTTCGGCCCTGCAACACCGTCTGCGCCTAAATCTGCTTTCCTCTGAAACAGCTTTAAAGCAGCTTCGGTCATATCGCCGAAAAAGCCGGTAGCCGATGCCTGCAGAAACCCGCGTTTTCTTAATTTCTGCTGCATTTTCCTCACAGATGCTCCCGACATGCCTTTTTTCAAAAGGGTACGGGGAGTATCGGCAGTACTTAATTGTATATCATCTTTATGAACATACCCTAAAACTAAGTTCTGCGGCTCTTCTTCTTCGCTAAATTCTTCAGTCTGCTCAGTATCCGTATCTGCTGTCTGCTTTGCATCCGTATTTTCTGCTGTCTGCTCTGTCTGCTTTGCATCCGTATTTTCTGCCGTCGAATCAGTGTCCTCCGTAATCAATTCAACCTCTATATAATACCAGTCCCCTGCATAGTCCTTAATGGTAACGCCGGTGCCGGCATCAAGCGTGGTTATCACAGAGCTGTATGTTCCGGGATTCTGACGAAGATCAACCGTTTCTTTTATGTTGCCGATTTGTGTATTTTCAGATGGCAAGAATACGAATTCCTTATTAATATAGCCGCGGTAGTTGCCGTATATAATCCTGTACCAGCCTTCCACTTCCTCACAAAAAACGCCTATCCTGTCTCCTTTCTGCAGGACAGTGATGCTGGGCGAATCAGTAGTAGGGCGCAAACGCACGTTTACATTATCTCCGGTAATCGTAGCGTCCTCAAAATAGGGCATCGCGTATACGCGAGCGGCCGGCATAATAATAGAAACAATAATGGCCATTATTAAGAATAGGGTTATTGTTTTTTTCATTCTGTATTCTCCTAAACTATTTGGTATAATTATACCACTCGGTATTCTGTACTGTCAAAAAAGATAAAAACTTTTCATGTTCTTATACTTTTTTATTATTATAAAACAAATAATCTTATATGTCAAAATTGTTACGCTTATATTACAATAAAGTGCATCTTGGTGAGTATGCACGGTTGTGGTAAAATGAATACAGCATTGTTGCCGATGTTCAAAATAAAGGTGCAAGGACGGAGATTGTCTATCATGTATAAATCAAAGCTTAGGTGTGATGAGCTTGACAAGCTGTTTGCTGCCATACTCACTTTAGAATCCAAAGAGGAATGCTATATGTTCTTTGAGGACCTGTGCACAATATCAGAGCTGAAATCGATATCTCAGCGTCTGCGCGTTGCACAACTTCTGTCAGAGGGACGCACATGCCATGAAATCTCTGCGCTTACAGGCGCAAGCACCGCAACAATAAGCCGCGTCAACCGCTGCTTAAACTATGGCACCGGAGGGTATAAAGCCGTGCTGGGACGGTTTTAGGGAGGATCAATGGATTTTAGCAGCTTGAACGACCGTCAGCGAGAAGCAGTTTTGACAACAAAAGGCGCTGTTCTGGTTCTGGCCGGCGCAGGCTCCGGAAAAACACGCGTATTAACAACACGCGCCGCCTATCTTATTGAAAAAGGCATTTTTCCGCATCACATACTCGCAATTACATTTACCAACAAAGCCGCGGCTGAAATGAAAACTCGTATTTCGGCTCTAGTTCCTGATGCAGAAGATATGTGGGTTTGTACTTTTCATTCAATGTGCGCAAAAATATTGAGAATTGACGGTGACAATCTTGGCTTTACTGCTTCGTTTTCCATATATGATGCCGGCGATTCACAAACAATTATAAAAGATATTTTAAAAGAAATTGATGTTTCCCGCGATGTTGCAGAGCCGCGCGCGGTACGCGCTTTAATAAGCCGCGCTAAAAATGACGGTGTCAGCCCGGATTTATTTATTGATACATACGGAAGCGGAGATTTATTAAAGTATACCGCGCGGGTTTACGCGCGTTATGAGGAACGTCTGCATTCAAACAATGCAATGGACTTTGACGATTTACTTTTAAAAACTCTCGATTTGTTCAACCTGTTTCCCGATATACTTGATAAATACCGCAAGAGGTTTTCTTACATAATGGTGGACGAGTACCAGGATACCAACGCCGTACAGTACAGCATTGTAAAACTGCTTGCAAAGGGCAGCGGCAATTTATTCGTCGTAGGCGATGACGACCAGTCAATATACGGATGGCGAGGCGCTGATATTTCCAACATACTGGATTTTGAGAAGGATTTCCCCGGAGCACGGATAATCCGGCTCGAGCAGAACTACCGCTCGCACCAGCATATACTAGATGCGGCAAGCGGCGTTATACGCAACAATCTAGGACGAATGGGCAAAGAGCTTTGGTCCTCCGTGAAAACCGGGCAGAAACCGCTTGAGTTTGAAGCAGCGAGCGACCTTGAAGAAGCGCAGTTTGTTGCCGAAAAAGCGGCGAGTCTTATTAGAGAAGGCAAATATTCAGCGGATGATATCGCTGTGCTTTACCGTATGAACAGTCAGTCGCGCGTTATTGAAAACAAGCTTATGGAACGAGGTCTTCCATACAAAATATACGGCGGTCAAAGCTTTTATGAGCGCAAAGAGATTAAAGACCTGCTGGCATATCTAAACCTTTTATGTAATCCGGCGGCTGACGTTTGTTTTATGCGAGCTATTGGTGTCCCGCGCCGAGGTATAGGTGAAGTATCTTTAGGAAAACTATTGTTAAGCGCGAAGGAAAAACGTATTTCTCTTATACAGTCATGCCTTGATTCAGACGGAATACTGACGAAAAAAGCCAAGGAATCGCTGCAAAGCTTTGCAAAAATGCTGGCGGATATACGTGCTAAAATGCATAACCAAACAGTGCTTGATACAATAGAGCAGGTTTTTAAAGCTTCAGGCCTCTCGGAATATATGCTTGGCGATACTACTCCGGAAGGCAGAATGCGCCTTTTGAATATTGAAGAGTTTTTTAAAAGCGCGGCGGATTTTATGCGGGATACTCCTCCTCCGCACTCCCTTGAAGCATTTCTGGAGCGTAACGCGCTTATGTCCGAAGCAGATACGGTGGGCTTAGAGGAAGGCCAAATAACACTGACGACACTGCACAGTGCCAAAGGGCTTGAGTTTCCCGTTGTATTTATAGTGGGGCTGGAAGAAGGATTGCTTCCGCATAACTTAAGCCTAATGGACGGTAACATTGAGGAAGAGCGCCGGTTATGTTATGTAGGCATGACGCGCACTAAAAAGCGGCTTTACCTTACCTGGAGCAGAACAAGATATACCCGTACTGCCGGTGGTTTTGAGCGCGTTGCAAGCAGACGCTCCCGTTTTCTGGACGAAGTGCCGCCGCAATGCATCGAACCTGCCGGAGTAAAGCGACATACAAATTCATATGTGTCTCACGAGCCGATAAGCCAAAGCGCTCATTCCTTTGCGCATGGCCAAATCGGGATGCCTGTGGCAAGAGTATTAAAAAAAGCACAGCATGCACCCGCCGCATTCTGCGCCGGAAAGATCGTATCCCATCCCAAGTTTGGCCAAGGCAAGATTATTTCCACCAACGGAGAAGGCGAAGAAAAGATTGCCGTAGTACGGTTTGACTCGGCAGGAGAGAAAAAAATGTTTGTGGCCTTTGCGCCGCTTAAAATAGTATAAGGACAAAAAATGGATATACAGAGGATCGATACTCTCGTTGAACAACTCTCGGAACATATATACCGTTACTATACTCTGGATAATCCGAGTATAAGCGACGCAGAATACGATAAGCTCTATGATGAGCTGTTAGCGCTGGAACAAAAAACCGGCTACGTTCGCCCCGATTCGCCCACCCGGCGGATCGGCGGAGAAATACTTTCCGGCTTTGCAAAGCAGGTGCATCTGTCGCCGCTTTACAGTCTTGACAAGGCGCGTACAGAGGCAGATCTTATCGCCTGGGAAACGCGCGCCCGTAAATTCTCGGACGAAGCGTTTGTTTACATCATTGAATATAAATATGACGGGCTTACCGTAAACCTTCGATATGACGGCGGCGTTCTCGTTTCGGCTGCAACGCGCGGAGACGGTATAACAGGCGAAGTTATCACACAGCAGATAAAAACTATCAAGAGCGTACCGCTTTCCATAAAGTATAAGGGGCTGCTGGAGGTTAACGGCGAAGCGATTATGCGTCTGTCTGCTCTTAATAAATACAACCGTTTAGCAGATGAGCCTTTGAAAAACGCTCGGAATGCAGCTGCCGGCGCGCTGCGCAATTTAAATCCCGAGGAAACCGCAAAACGCAGTTTGAGCCTCTTTTGCTACGGCGTTAATTATAAGGAAGGCGAAAAATTCGACACGCATACCAAAATGCTGGATTTTTTGCGCAAAAACCGTTTTCCCGTCAGCCAAGACATAAAAACGGCTTATACAATAGCCGAAGTGATGGATGCCGTTCGCAACGCAGAAAAAATACGCGCATCGCTTGATTATTTAATTGACGGCATAGTTATCAAAATCGACAATATTGCCGCGAGAGAACGTCTCGGGTTTACTCAAAAATTCCCCCGATGGGCAGTTGCGTATAAGTTTGAGGCGGATGAGACAACAACCATGCTGCTCGATGTCATCTGGCAGGTCGGACGTACCGGCAAGTTGACTCCCGCCGCCGTTTTAGAGCCTGTTGACATAGGCGGCGCTACCGTAAGCAAAGCGACGCTTAATAACGCAGGCGATATAGCGCGCAAAAGACTTAAAATAGGCTGCCGCGTGTTTGTCAGGCGCTCCGGAGATGTGATACCGGAAGTTCTGGGCATAGCGGAGTGCGGCGAAGACGCAAAGGAAATCCCTATACCTGAAAAATGCCCTGCTTGCGGGTTTTCGGTCGTGGAAAAAGGGGCTAATCTGTTTTGTGACAACCAGCTGGTATGCCGTCCTCAGCTGTTACGTTCAGTGGTGCATTTTGCGTCACGCGATGCTATGAACATCGAAACCTTTTCGGATAAAACCGCGGCAGCATTTTTTGAGCATATAGGGCTTACCGACGTATCTGATCTTTATTACCTTGATTACGACAAAATACAAGAGCTTGAGCGTTTCGGAGAAAAAAAGACGCAAAACTTAAAAGCCGCAGTTGAGTCAAGCAAAAAGCGACCGCTACACGCATTTATTTATGCTCTTGGCATACCCGGCATAGGTATAAAAACCGCCAAAGATCTGGCAAATGAATTTCAAAGCATTGATAGCTTAATAACTGCGGACATACCAAGCCTCACAGGCATTGATGGTATAGGCGAAACTTTAGCAAACAATGTTGTCACGTTTTTTAAAGACAGCCGCGTTTTAAGCATAATAAAACGCATTATAGCTGCGGGTGTTTCTCCGGCGTTCGAATCAAAGCAAAAAGCTTTAACCCCGCTTTTTGGAAAAAAAGTTGTGCTGACAGGTACTCTTTCCCGATATACGCGAAAAGAGGCATCTTATATTATTGAATCAGTGGGCGGCGAAGTGTTATCATCGGTAAGTAAAGCTACAGATTTTGTTATTGCCGGGGAAAGCGCGGGCAGCAAGCTGGAAAAAGCCGTTGCTCTGGGAGTAAAAATAATTAACGAAGAGCAGTTTGAAGCCATGACGAAAACCCGGTCTTGATTCGTTAAAAAAAAGAGCCCTGTTTTCAAGGCTCTTTGGCTTTAATCTAAAACACTCTGTTAAACCTGCATTGACTGTTTTCCTTATCACCTGAAATCTACCTTTTTTTCGTTTGTCTTCTTTTCGTAGTTTACTCTCCAGTCCGGTTTTTTTATCGAGAACATAGTGCAAAGGCTTTCAATATTTTTTTTCAGTTCAATATTCAACGCCTTGTACTCTTCTGTTTTTTCTTTAGATACATATTTTGAACTCCAAGATACAAGCTGCTCATACTGGCCTGCAGCCAAGTCATACAGATCCCAAATCTCTGTTCCGTATTTTCTCCACCCTCCCGGAGGCGGCGTTGGAGGCGGCGTTGGCGTTTCCGGCGGGTCGGTCTCCGGCGGGTCGGTTTCCGGCGGCTCGGTCTCCGGCGGGTCGGTTTCCGGCGGGTCGGTCTCCGGCGGGTCGGTATCCAGCGGGTCGGTATCCAGCGGGTCGAAAAGCACCGCGTTATAGGCAAGCTCCAGCGCAGGCTTTAGAGTGGGGTTTTCCGGA
>CAZSMH010000022.1:1693-5624 GCA_964607965.1 uncultured Christensenellaceae bacterium | reverse complement strand
AAGCACCGCGTTATAGGCAAGCTCCAGCGCAGGCTTTAGAGTGGGGTTTTCCGGAAGCAAAGCATCCGCATCCAGTATCTCCTTTACTTTTTGCAGAATCGGCTTTGATTTTTCAATTATTACATCTGCCTGCATTGACTCCCACAAAAAACACGCTCTTTCATAAGTAAAATCCGCATACTGTTTAACTTTTATGCCGTATATCTTCTTTATTAGATCAACACGTTTCTTTTGATCTGTAATCAAGAAGTTCCAGTTGAATATTCTTACGTTATAGTTGGGTCTGCCCACCATAGTATGCATTTTTATGTTATCGCTGTTGATATGCTTATAGAAAAACGCCGCCAGTCCGGCTGTCTGCCCTAAAGTCGTATTTGTATAAAAATTTCCGTTGAATGCATCCAGCATTTCAGGAATGCGGAATATATCTCCGGAGCTTTTCACTTTATCAAATATAGCTACCAGTAACTTTCTCTGCCTGCCGGTCCTTTTCAAATCGTTGTCCAAATGCCTTACACGCAGGTAATCCAGCACCGCCTGGCCGTCTAAGTGCTGCAAGCCTTTTTTATACGATCGTCCCTGCATTTTATAATTAAACTCTATTTCAAAATCAATTCCGCCTATACTGTCAACAAGCTGTTTTACAGCCGACATGTCTACGGCATAGTAATATTCAACCGGTATTTTTCCGCCGAGCATCCAGCATGCAGCTTCGCATACCTTTTTAAACCCCGATTCTTTTGGCCAGCCCCCGCCGCAGTCTATGGACGCATTAAGTTTGTATATACCTTTAACCCCGGGTATATGAGCATATGTATCTCGAGGCAAAGAAATCATGTTCACTTCGTTTGTTTTGGTATTGATTGAAAGCACTATCATAACATCCGAATGATAAGCCTTCTTTCCCTTCCAAGTCTCTCGTTCCTCAGCATAATCAACGCCTATCAGCATAATGTTTATTATGTCATTTAAAAACTCCATGTCCGCCTTTGATAGGAGTTCTTCGTACGGGTCAATAGTAGGCTCCGGCACTTCTGTTTCATCTCCGGTTGAGTTCGGCGTTTTACTCGGAGGGGACGATGCAGGAGGAGAAATCTGCTCTCCTGCGGATTTCCACTCGCCCAACGGGTTCATCCATATTGAAACAGCATAAGCAGAAACCGATAATAAAGCTATAAGTATTGTTACCAGTGATATAAAAAGTATCTTTTTCTTTTTGCTCCACGGCCTGCGTTCTTTCTTTTTTTTGAGGTTATCAACACTGTCTTCAATATTTTCAGAATCACCTGTATCATTTTGAGCGTCTAAGCTGTCAGTCTGCTCATTGTCAGATTGATTGTTTTCCTTCTTTTTAAATAATGACTTAATCCAATTTTTTTTGGCATCGCTTGAGTTGCCCTTAGCGCCTTCATCTTCATTCTCAACGCTCAAGCTGTCAGTCTGTTCATTATCAGATTGATTTTTTTTCTTTTTGAACAATGACTTAAACCAGTTTTTCATGCCGTTACTCCTATCAATACTGATATGGATGATATAACAATAATTTGCTTGCTCTTGCAACAACTGCTGCATAGTAATATATCCAGTTAATCATTTTACCCCAAAAACGAAAAACATTCCATTAAATATAATGTAAATAGTGATAAAAATTATGTCAATATTATTAATAATTATAACAGTTTCTTCGTCTCCCTGCCGACGCTGCCCGAACCAAGCGTTACCAATATATCTCCGCAGGAAGCGTTCTTCTCAATATATTCGTTTATTTCTTCAAATGTGGGTATGTATAAGCATTTCGCATGTCTCCCTATTGCATCTGCCAAATCACGCGCATGTATCTCGCCGCGGTCAATATCCCTTCCCGGATATATATCCGGCACTATAACAACATCGGCATAGCCAAAACACGTTGCAAGCTTATTTATTAGTGTTTTAGCACGTGTGAATGAATTGCATTGAAACACAGCAAAAATCCTTTTGTGCGGATATCTTGATGCAGCTTCAAGACATGCGGCAATCTCGCTTGGGTGGTGCGCGTAATCGTGTATTATCTTGACACCGTTCTTCTCCCCCATATATTCAAACCGGCGCCCGGCAAGACGATATTTCTTTAGCGCCGCACCCGCATCAGCTGCTTTTATACCGAATACTTCGCTGCAAACTGTAATTGCCGCAATTGCATTTGCCATATTGTGCCGTCCGACGACTAAAAGCTGCACATGAGCATCGCCGTGAGGCGAACATACGGTAAACGACGCACATCCGTTTTCGTCGTATGTTTCATCAACTGCGGTATAATCCGCATTTGCAAACCCATAAGTGACAGTCCTTCGGCCGCATTGCGCAGCAAGTTTTACTACCAGCGGGTCGTGCGCATATGCAAATAGAATGCCGTCTACAGGAAGAAGTTCCACATATTTTTTATATGCATCATAAATTGCATCAATGTCTTTGTAATAATCCAAATGATCGTCGTCAATATTGTTGACAAGCGTATGCGTTGGCTTTAGCTTTAAAAAGCTGCCGACGTACTCGCACGCCTCGGTAAGAAATGCAGGATAGTCTCCAACCGCCACCCCGCCGCCGAGAAAATCCACCATCCCCCCGATATGGACTGTCAAATCCACGCCGCATTCACGAAGTATCAATGCGCACATTGAAGTTATGGTTGTTTTACCATGGCATCCTGCAATTCCGACAACCGTTTTATATTGACGACTAATAAGCCCAAGAAGTTCGCTGCGCTCAAGCATAGGCAGACCGCGCCGTTTTGCGGCGTCAAATTCAGGGTTTCCCTCTTTTATTGCCGCGGAAAAAACAACGAGCGCTGCGTCACCAAGATTATCCTCGCTGTGACCGATAACATAAGGTATTCCGCAGCTTGCAAGCTTATTAGTAAAAACCGATTCTATTATATCCGAGCCTTTCGGCTTAAACCCAAGATCTTTTAGTATCACAGCAAGACCGCTCATGCTGCATCCGCCGATGCCGATAAAATGGATGCTTTTTTCTTTATATTGCTGCAAACAGATCATATATGCCCTCGCCGTGTGTTATTTCTTGCTGCATTTCAATGAATTATACTCCAAACTAAAGACCAATATCAACAAAAAAGGCGATAAGTATTTAATTTTTTTACCAGACACACTATAATATATTTAAAAATAGTTTAATGAGGTATCGTTATGGAAAAGGCGGATAGGAAAACCCGGCTGGCTGTCGTTTCGGCCATGCTGCTTAACGAACCCGGGCGGTCGTTTCCGCTCAAAGTTTTCTGCGATAAATTCAGTGCTGCTAAATCGACAATGAGCGAAGATATTTCCATGCTCAAAAACATGTTTAGGAAATTCGGACAGGGCGATATAGAAGTCTCCCTTGGAGCGGGCGGCGGCGTACGATATATACCTTCCCTCCCGCCCGAACAAAAAACAGCCCTGCTTTTCGATGTGTCCGCACGTCTGTCCGATCCATCGCGGATACTGCCCGGAGGATATATTTATACTGTGGACATACTCTCCAACCCCAAGTTTGTAGGACCTATGGCCAATATACTTGCAGCCATGTTCGTCCGCACCAACCCAGATTTTATAGTTACTGTGGAAACCAAAGGAGTGGCGCTTGCGCTGCTTGTCGCGCGCGCTCTCGGAAAGCCGCTTGTGGTGGCACGGCGCGATTTAAAAATAACCGAAGGCTCGGCAGTCACGATTAACTACCTTGCAAATTCGTCAAGACGCATGATGACTATGTCTTTATCAAAGCGTGCCGTCAGCGCAGGTCAAAAGGCACTTCTTATCGACGACTTTATCGCCGGCGGCGGTACAGTTCATGCGCTGTGCGAAATGATGAGGGAATTTGCCATTACCGTTGTAGGAATCGGAGCAGCTATAGTTACCCGTTTGCCTGAGAAAAAACAAATAGACAACTATAAAGC
>CAZSMH010000022.1:0-1593 GCA_964607965.1 uncultured Christensenellaceae bacterium | reverse complement strand
GCGGCAGCATATCCATGCTGTCTTTTTTATACTGTCCGTGACAGACTGCAAGTGCGTCAATACGTCTTCCAAGTTCTCTCTTGCTGATATACCATTTCTTGTTTTCCTGTAAAACCTGCTCGCCCACACCTTTTGGATAGCCGTCCATGATCATCTTCCGTTTCTGACTGCGTTTTAATCTGTTTTTGAAAATGCGTGCTTTATTAGCCTTTGAAGGATCGGCATCATAAAGCATTCCGTGTAACATCAATGCATACACCAGCCCTATGCCAGCACTTATTCCGTGCGATGGCGCATGACCTCCGTAAGCCAGCTTGCTCATCTCAAAATAATGCGCCATATTGTGCTCATAGGAAGCCACGGGGCGGGTGCTCCCCACAATCAGAACCGTAAGCCCCGCAAGTATAAGCGCTTCGATAAGCGCCTTAACTCCCGCCTCGTCTTGCTCTGCAATCAAATCTATATTTTCTGCACAGGCTTTAAGCGCCTGTTCCACAAGATATGCACAAAGCGGGCAATAGCGCTCTCCCGCGACATCGCGTCCAAGCCGCCAGTCTGCCAACACATTGTATTTTGCCAGCACATCGCCGACGCCGGCAGCATTCATTAACGGCGGAGCTGCCGCCAGTATCGAAGTGTCAAACATCAGCAGCCGCGCAGCTTGGCCGTACCTTGATATCTTCATTGAGTCCTCAGCCATTGATGATGTAATTGACGTATAACCGTCCATAGACGCCGCAGTACCAAAAACCGCAAACGGAATCTGCGCTATAAATGCGCTGCGCCGCGTTAAATCGGTAATAACGCCTGATCCGACAGACAGCAGAAAATCAACATCCCCGTCAATCTTATCTATAATTAGCTGTACCATATCAGGTGTCGGTTCTATATGTTCGCCGGGAAGCACGCACATACGGCAGTCAAACCCGTCTTTTTTCAGTAACGTAAATATTTTAGCCGCCGCCACTTTATAAGTATTGCAATCAGCAACTATAAGCACCCTTTTCCCAAGTCCGCTGGCTAAAATGCATTGGGCACAGCCGTTAATCAGTCCGCGTCTTATGTAAATGTCCATTTTGGGCAGCGCATGGGTAAATCCGCAATCGCACTCTAGGTTCTCAAGCCACAGCTTCCCGTCTTTTCTGACAACATCAACATTCATACAACATATCCCTTCGACAGCATGCAAAACAATCTGCTGCAATTATCATGCGAAAACATATTATCATATTCTTTTTATGTTTAGGTATAGTTATTGAAAAAATTAATCCTATTCATAGCTTCACTTTGAAATTCCGGCAACACATGCGAGTATGTGTCCATAGTTATTTCCCCTAATAATTTGCTGACGGCCTTTATTCCGCCGCTCCGAGTTCGTTTCAAATCCTCACAATTTTCATAAAATTAAAAAAAAGTAATGAGCTTCTTGATACATGTTTTAGGGGCCCCCGCAAGGACAAAAGTCCTTGTGGGGATAAGGAGGAGCAAGGAAGCGGGCGGATGTTTTGCGTAAACGCAAAACGGAGCAAAGCGGACTTTGCTCCGACGTGGTCGGGGTGACAGGATTTGAACCTGCGACCTTTTAGTCCCGAA
>CAZSMH010000021.1:0-23208 GCA_964607965.1 uncultured Christensenellaceae bacterium | reverse complement strand
ATTTGCCTGCTCCTCTGCTTTTTTATAATGCCCTTTTTATGCCGCCCTTAAAAATTAAAACCCGCCACTTAAGCAGCGGGTTAATGGGGGTTTTTATTTAGTCCTTCTTTATCCGCTTGCGGCGCAGGAAAGGAGGTATGTCAAGCTCGTTATTAATATCAGCAAAACTCGTCGGACGTCTTTCCGGCATCACAGGTATAAAATCTTCCTCGTCCGGTATTTGATCAAATTTAATTTCTTCATTAACTTCAGCCGCGGCTCTCGGTTTTCTGTCTCTTCCAAAACCGGTGGCAATCACGGTTATATGAACTTCATCCTCAAGGCCATCGTCCGTATCGGCACCGAAGAAAATGTTGGCATCGGGATCCGCCGCCTGGCGTATCAGGTTTGCCGCTTCTTCTATTTCGAGCAGGCTCATTGTCGGGTCTCCGGTCACGTTGTACAAAATACCTCTTGCGCCTTCTATGCTTGTTTCCAGCAGCGGACTTTGAATGGCCTGCTTTGCAGCGTCCATCGTCTTGTTGTCGCCGTACCCTACGCCGATACCCATATGCGCAACTCCGCGCTCCAGCAGAACAGTCCTGACGTCCGCAAAATCAAGGTTTACCAGCGCAGGCTTTACGATAAGATCGGTAATGCCCTGAATGCCTTGGCGAAGCACATCGTCCGCAACCCTGAAAGCTTCAAGCATCGAAGTGCCTTTGCCTATAACCTGAAGCAGTTTATCGTTGGGTATGGTTACAATGGAATCCACGCTAGATGTGAGCGTCTCATGCCCGTCCTTTGCGCGCGTTATCCGCTGGCCTCCCTCAAACATAAACGGCATTGTTACCACCGCCACCGTCAGTATGTTTTTCTGTCGTGCAAGCTCGGCAATAACGGGCGCGGCTCCCGTTCCGGTTCCGCCTCCCAGCCCTGCGGCAATATATATAAGATTAGCGCCTTCAATTATCGATGCTAACTCTTCAATGCTCTCTTCCGCAGCGCGTTTCCCTACAGCAGGGTCTCCCCCAACTCCAAGGCCGCAAGTTAATTTTTCTCCTATTTGTATTTTGTTTTTAGCCTTTGATAATAGCAGCGCCTGCTTGTCCGTGTTTACAGAATAAAATTCCGCACCGGCAATTCCGTGATCAATCATACGGTTGACTGCGTTATTACCGGCACCGCCAACACCGATTACCTTTATTTTTGCAATGCTGTCCTGCTCAATATCAATTTCCAGTGGCATAATTACCCCCTCGTATGCAAATGTTAATCAAACATTTTTGATGATAACCGCTCAAGCATCGCCAGCCCGTCCTTTTGGCTGACAGTGATACCTGCGTCAAACACATAATCAAGAAGTGCAAGAGCAGTATAATAGTTAGGCATCGAAAGCTGTGGCGCATCTATACACGGTATACGCACCTGCCTTTTTAAGTGCTTTTGCAGCATCTCCTTTACGCCCTTTATCATAGAAAGACCTCCGCCCGACAGAAATATACGTGTTCTGCGGGCTATGGCCAGCGGGCTTTGCTCCAGCGCGACGCAAATCAGCATACACAAATGTTCAACGCGCGAATCAATAATTTCTGATACGATTGAATGAGCAAAGCGTTCCAGCCTGCCCGATTTCTGCTTCGCAAAATCGTAAAGCTTTGCCCCTGCGCTTTCCAGTCCGAAAGAATAGCGCTTCTTTATCTGCTCAGCCATATCTATAGGCATATTCAGCACAATAGATAAGTCATTTGAAATATGCATCCCGCCTGCATGTATGGTCTTATTATATACAATTGCGTCGCCATAGACAACAGTAACATTTGTATCATAGTAGCCGATATTCAAAAGCACCGCACTTAAGTCCCGCTCTTCCGCCGGAACAAGGAACATGCTCTCCGCCAAAATATCCGGCAGAAATGCACTAATTTTTATACCGAGCCTTGAGAGCACATCCGAAACGTCTTCTATATATTCTCTGCTCGCAAAAATCATCGACACCATGCTGTCAAGCTCGTTCACTGCTGCCCCCACGGCATCTATGTAGTGGTTGCCGTCCCCTAAAACAAAGTAAACCGGAGTGCTGTTGATAACGCAATAGCGGCTGTCGTCATAACCCTTTTCCGCATCTTCGATAAGCATCTCGATATGCATATCGGCAACCCGGCCTGATTCCACAGCTATGGAGCCTTCCTGACACACCACTTTGCAGAAAGCGCCGGGAACACCCACAAAGGCTTCTTTTATCCTTTTACGGGCTCTCTTTTCGGCTAACTCAACTGCCTTGGCAACTGCTTCCTCTACATTTGACGGGCTCTGCCACTGTCCGTTTTTTATGCCTTCATATTTGGACTCTCCTGCTCCGAGCACTTCAAAGCGCCCTGCAGAACGTTGACGTCCAATGACGCACATTATCTTGGACGTGCCAAACTCGATGGCTGCAGTTACGTTTTTCATAGCCCGCAGAGTATCCCCTTAAAATTCAAGTGAAAACAATATACTTTAATAACTATAATAACATGTTTATAATAAATAACAATAATTTTTAATTTATTTTACTCGATGATACGCATATTTTGCCGTGCTGACATCGAGTATTCCCTCCTCTATCCCTTTTTCCTGCAAAGCAATAATAGACGCTTTTATCCATTTCATCTTTTCATCAAGGCGTGTGTCGTCTCCAAGCTCTATCCTCATGCCGCCTTGCGTATTTACAACTATGCTTGCCGCAAGAGAAACATCTATGCTTTGCACTTCAAGTCCGCTTTTTTCAAGCGCGGTAATAACCCGCGATAAAACATCAAGTTTGAAAACGTCTGCGGTACCCAGACGCTTGCCCACCTCAACCGCATCTGCCGGTACGCCTATTACCAGAGGGTATTCTATAGTCTTAGGCCTTATGCTGACCTCAAGAAGCCACCCCTCATTATCAATAATAAGCAGTGCGCCCTCTTTTTCTATACACGCGGCACGTTTTCTTTCTTTTATCGTTATTACCACCTTATCCGGGAATTCAATCTCAACCGACAAAGGTTTTATAAATGGATTTTTTGCCAGCCTGTCCATAACCGCCTGCTTGTTAAGCAAAAAAACGCTGGTGCCGTATTCAATTTCAGAATTTTCCGCTATATCTTCCGCATTGATTGTTTCGCAGCCGGTTACGGCAATTTCTCTTATTTTTAGCGTTTCATACGCGGCGAACGCGGCCGCACCCAAAAGCACCAGCACCGCGATTATTTTCAGTACTCTTTTACCCACATGCTATTCCTCTCTTGTTATGTCCGCCCCAAGCACAGACAGGTCGGACTCCAGTGTCTCATAACCCCTGTCAATTATTTTAGCCTGCTCAACGATTGTTTTTCCTTCGGCGCAAAGCCCGGCTAAAACAAGCGCCGCGCCTCCGCGCAGATCCATCGCTTTTACTTCAGTACCGTGCAGCTTTTCCACTCCTTTTATAACCGCAACATTGTTCTTTATAACTATATTTGCGCCCATCCTTTGCAGCTCGCTGACATGCTTGAACCTGTTATCAAAAACATTTTCCACGATTATGCTTGTGCCGCGCGATATTGACGCCGCAGTGCACATCTGCGCCTGCATGTCGGTCGGGAACCCCGGATAAGGACCTGTCTCTATAAGATGCATTTCTTTTGGCCTTCCCTGGCCTGTAACAGTCATCGCATCGCTGTATACCTCTATTTTAGCTCCGGCTTCGCGGAGTTTGGCGGATATAGCGAAAAGATGCTCCGGAACTATGTTTTTAAGCGTAATGCTTCCGTCTGTTACCACTGCGGCAACCATGAATGTTCCCGCTGCGATTCTGTCCGGCATGCAGGTGTAAGTAAAACCGCCCAAACTGCCCATGCCTTCTATAAAAATCGTACTGGTGCCGGCACCGTTGACGTTCCCGCCCATCTGGTTTATAACGCTTTGCAGCTCTACTATTTCGGGCTCCCTTGCCGCGTTGCGTATAACGGATTTTCCAGGAGCCATCGCCGCAGCCATCATTAGATTTTCCGTTGCCCCTACGCTTGGGTAATCAAGATGTACATCGCCGCCTTTTAGTCTCCTGCCCTCGCACATTATATGGCCGCCGGCTTCCGTTACGTTTACGCCTAAGTTTTTAAGCCCCCTTAGGTGCAAATCTATCGGTCTGTTGCCTATTTCGCATCCGCCTGGATAAGTAAACCGGGCCATACGGAAACGCGCCATAATAGGCCCCATCATGAATATGGAAGAACGTATTTCTTTCGCCAGCCTGTCGGGCATCTCCCAACGCTGTGCTCGCCGCGTATCTATCATCAGCCTGTCTTTTTCAAAAGCTACCATAGCACCTATGTGCTCTAAAATAGAGAGCATATTATATACGTCAGAAATCGCTGGCCAGTTGTATATAGTCACCGGTTGTTCTGTGAGCAATGCCGCTGCAAAAATCGGAAGCGCAACATTTTTGGCGCCTTGTACGTTAACCTCTCCATTCAGGCTGGCACCGCCGTTTATTATCAGTCTCGCCATATTGGCCCCCCCGCATATCTTCTCTCACATACTTATAATATGCCGTATTGACCAAGTTGTGCGATTAACAATACCTGTATGTATGGAAAGACGCCCGGCAGCTGCATATCTGTAGCTTTTGAGAAATGCGAACGGGTTTTATGTAAATACAGTATTACGCTTTGTTTGTCTGCCTTGAGATATTAAGCAGAACCCCTATGCTCGCCATAAAAATAATCAGAGAGGTACGTCCTGCGCTTATAAACGGCAGAACTACTCCGGTAGGAGGCACAAGTCCTGTTACGACGCCTATATTAATAAATACCTGAATCGCTATCAGCGCAGTGATGCCTGAAGCCAGCATCATGCCGAAAGTATTCGGCGCTCTTAATGCAATGCGAACACCGCGCCATATAAGCAGAGCGAACGCGGCAATAACAAGCAAACCTCCTATGAACCCAAGTTCCTCAACTATTATTGCAAATATGCAGTCCGATTCACCGTATGGCAGAAAGAGATACTTCTGGCGCGAGTTTCCGAGCCCTAATCCAAAAAAACCTCCCGAGCCTATGGAATAAAGAGACTGTATAAGCTGATAGCCTTCTTTTGAAGCATATTTCCACGGGTCCATGTACGCAAAAATTCTGTCCAGCCGGTATTCGGTACTTACCATTGCAAGCGCTCCGCCGGCGATACCTAAGCAGCCCATAATTAAAAAGTGCCAGAGGTTAGCGCCTCCTATAAGCATCATCACAAACATCAGCATAGCCAGTGTTACTACCGCGCTGAAGTTTGGCTGGAAATAAAGCAGTGCGGCAGCGATAACCAGCAGTACAAGATGCGGAGCCATACCGTATCTGAATGTACGCATCTTATCCTGGTTGTTGGCAATACTGCCGGCCATAAAAACTATTATTGCAATTTTTAATACTTCTATAGACTGTATATCAATTATAAACAGGTTTACCCACCGGCGCGACCCGTTTCGTTCGATGCCTATGCCGGGTATAAAAACCAGTACCATAAGCAGCAAGCCTATACCCAATATTAAATAACGCAGCTTTTTGTAGCGATTGTAATCGAAAAACATAGCGCAGAGCATAACGATTATACCTATTGCAGCTCCGCTCAGTTGCGTCCAGAAATAATAAAAAGCGTCATAGCCCGTATACCGGCTGTTTTCCGCATAATAATAGCTCGCGGAAAAAACCATTATTATGCCGAACAGTACCAGAATGATTGTTACGACAAGCAGCGTGTAATCTACAGAGCGTTTTGCCATGGTTCCCTCCTTTGGGCATATTACATGCAAAACAATGATGCGTTAAAACGAATTGACGATATCCTTGAATACAGTACCCCTCTGTTCAAAGTCGGTAAACATATCATAACTTGCGCATGCGGGCGACAGCAGCACGTTCCATCCGTGTTTGGCAATACTGCGCGCCTTTATCACCGCTTCTTCGAAGCTGTCGGCCGTGCAGATGCTTTTAAAACCTGCAGACTTAGCGTCATCCAGTATTTTCTGCTGAGTAGCCCCTATTGCCACTATATGCTTAATCCGACTTCCAAAGCCCGCGAACAAATCCTCAAAGCTGCTTTTTTTATCATATCCTCCAAGTATAAGCACTGTAGGACGGTCCATCGCTGCCGCCGCTTTTTCCGTCGCATCGGGATTCGTACCCTTCGAATCGTTTATATAGCGTACGCCGTCATGTTCACGGACAAATTCTATACGGTGCTCTACGCCCGGAAACTCCATAAGCGTTTCGCGTATCACCTTTCCGTTTATACCGCAGCACCGGGCAAGAGCCGCCGCAGCCATTGCGTTTTCCAGATTGTGTACGCCGGGGATTCGCACCTTATCAGCTTCGCAGATAGTCTGCACGCCGTCGGGTTCACTGCTTAAAATATGCCCACTTTCTATAAATACGCCGCGTTCTGGTCTAACTTGACGGGAAAACCAAATAATTTTCGAAAGCGGCTTATCCGCCATCAGGCGTGTGATTTGATTGTCGTAGTTTAGTATGCAAAAATCATCTTCCGTCTGGTTTTCAAATATACGTTCCTTTGCCGCCGTGTAATTATCCATAGTGCCGTAGCGGTTAAGATGGTCTTGCGTTATATTGAGCACGGCGCATGCGCGGGGAACAAAGCTCTCTATGGTTTCCAGCTGAAGCGCCGCCGTTTCCGCAACTATTATATCGCCGGGCATCGTTTTTGCAGCATACTGCGTTATTGGAGTGCCGATATTGCCCAGCACGTAAGTGTTGTAACCTGCATTCTTAAAAATTTCTCCGGTTAGCGCCGTCGTCGTTGTTTTGCCGTTTGTCCCCGTTATGGCAATAATCTGCGCCGCGGAGCATATAAAGCCCAGTTCAATTTCACCTATTACCGGTTTGCCTTGGGCTTTTGCTTTTTTTATAAAATCCAGCTCTGTCGGAACACCGGGGCTTAAAACAAGCATATCTGCATCGGCAGCGGCCGCATCTGCGGATGCCCCCATAGCGAAAACGGCTTTGCCGGAAAACTCGTCAAACGCACCATCTTCAAATTTGCTTTTATCTTTGGCATCGTAAAGCACGGGTAGCGCGCCCTTTTCTATCAGCAGGCGTGCGCTGGAAATACCGCTGCGCGCCATGCCTACGACCATTGCCCTTTTTCCGCGTAATTCCATAGCGATACCTTTAATAGTTTACTGCCAAAATGGCTGCAAGACACAATACTATTGTAATTATATAATAAGACGCTACTATTTTAGGCTCCGGTATGCCCTTTAGCTCAAAATGATGATGAATCGGCGCCATTTTAAAAATGCGTTTTTTTCTGAGCTTGTAAGAGCCGACCTGAAGAACGACCGATATAGTAGTCAGCACGAACATCATGCCCGTTATAACAAGCAGCAGCTGCAGCCTTGATACTACAGCCATAACCGATAGCGCGGCTCCCAAAGACAAAGAGCCCGTATCTCCCATAAATACTTTTGCCGGATGGGTATTAAAACGCAGAAAACCGAGGCATGCACCCGTTACTGCCGCCGAAAATACCATCATACTGCTGTCGTTCGCCGCCTTGAGCATCTGTCCGCTTGCGAAATTAAGCTTGTATATTCCGTAGAAAATTATTGTGAACGTGGCGGTGTTTATCAATGTAACCCCTGCCGCAAGCCCGTCGAGCCCGTCGGTTAGGTTTACGGCGTTTACCATGGCAACCACTGTGAAAACCGTAAACGGTATATACCATGCGCCAAGATCCCATTCTATATTCGTAAACGGTATTATTATCTTTGAGCCTATTGAAGGATTGTTGTAGGCAAAAAAAGCTACTATAAGCGCAATTCCCAGCTGTCCTATTATTTTCTGGTATGCTTTTAAACCCAAAGAACGCTTTTTAAGCACTATTATAAGGTCGTCAAGCAGCCCGATAAACCCAAACCCAAGCGTAGCGCCCACGGCGAACCATACAATATCCAAACTGCCTTGCGCAAAAAGAAAAGCCGCAGCGGTAAAAGCAATCATGATAATAAGCCCGCCCATTGTCGGCGTACCCGCCTTTGAAAGGTGCGAACTTGGCCCGTCGTCCCTAACCTGCTGGCCGAGTTTTAACCTCTTTAACAGCGGAACCCCTACATACCCTGCTGCCAGCGCTATAACAAACGCTGTGAGCACCGTGTAAATAATAATATCCATAACCGTTTTATCTCCCGTAGGCATCGTTTGTCAGTCGTGCTGCAGGCCAAGCAGTTCCGCTACGACGATTTTTTCGTCAAAAGGATACTTGACGCCTTTAATCTCCTGGTATGTTTCATGGCCTTTTCCGGCGAGCACAATCACATCGCCGTTCTGCGCAGCTTGCAGCGCATGGCTTATCGCTTTTCTTCTGTTCTCAATACATACGTAATCACAGTCGGTATCTTTAATACCGTCTTCAATCTGACTTATTATATCAAGAGGTTCTTCCGTGCGGGGATTGTCGGATGTTATTATGCAAAAATCGCTGAGTCTGCCGGCAATGCCGCCCATAATAGGTCTTTTGCCGGTGTCGCGGTCCCCGCCGCACCCGAACACCGTTATTATACGCCCGCGGGCGAACGTACGCACGGTAATCAATGTGCTCTCGAGGCTGTCCGGAGTATGCGCATAATCCAGTATAACGGTAAAAGGGTTTCCTCCGGTATCAAGCACCTCGAAGCGCCCTGCCACGCCCGGCAAGGTTTCCAGCCCGGTCTTTATAGTTTCTGCCTTCTCGCCAAGCATCAAACAAACGGCCGCAGCGCAAAGAGCATTATAAACGCTGAATATTCCGGGTATCTTAAGGCTGACAGGCAGCATCATCTGTGCGCTGCACAAATCGAAAGACGTCCCATGCGGAGTAATCTCTATGTTGCGCGCAAATGTATCCGCTTTTTCTTTTATGCCTATTGTGCGCCAGTCAATATCTATACCGTCCATAATAAAGCCCGCGGCGCCGTCGTCCGTGTTTACAACTCCGGATTTGGCTGAAAAAAACAGCTTCTTCTTGGATTCCATATAATTCTGTACCGTTTTGTGAAAATCAAGATGATCGCGCGATAAGTTGGTGAACACAGCAACATCAAACATTATTCCCGCCACCCTCGAGAGGCAAAGAGAGTGCGAAGATACCTCCATGACTACAAAACCGCAACCCTCATCGGCCATACGGCGCAGCAAAGCGAATAAATCCGGCGATTCGGGCGTTGTTCTGTCAGTGTGAAGCTCCTTGCTGCCTATCATGTTTACGATAGTGCCTATAAGCCCTGTTTTGATGCCGGATTGTTCGAGTATCGATTTTATCATGTATGTCGTAGTAGTTTTCCCTTTAGTGCCGGTTATTCCTATAATACGCAGCCTCTCGTCCGGTCTGCCGTAAAACTCGCGCGATATATACGCCATTGATGCCCTTGCATCGTCAACGATTATCTGCGGCACGTCAATGTCCAGCTGCCGTGTTACCATAAGCGCCGCCGCGCCGGCCTTAACCGCATCATTTGCGTATTTGTGGCCGTCGGTGTTATAACCGCTTATGCAGAAAAAGAGCGCACCTTCGCACCCTTTTCTTGAATCGTATGTTAAGCTTTTTACGGATACATCTTTGTTTCCGATTATCCGCATATTATCGGAGCATAAATCTCTAAGTCTCAAAAAGGTTCCTCCCGCTTGTTGCAATTCACCAAAGAATTATAACACACCATATCTTTTTTGCAATGCATTATTGTCATTATCAGCCTTCTCTAAACTCAACCAGTATCTCGCTGCCCTCATCTACCAATTCTCCCGCTTCCGGGCTTTGGTGCACCGCTTTGCCTTTGCCCGTTCCCGAAAGCATAAGTTTATACGATTCAAGCAGCTGCGAGGCTTCCATAACCGTTAATCCTGTCAAATCAGGCACTATCACCTTGCCGGTTAAATCTGTAGTTTCTGTTTTCTGCGACATATATAAAAGCACCGTTGTGCCCTTGTCAACCAGCGCTCCGGGCGCAGGCATCTGGCCTGTTACGCTGCCTATTCCGTCCGTTAAGTATAAGAACCCGGAGGTTTTTAGTTCCTGCGCGGCTTCGTCCGCAGTTTTTCCGGCAACATCAGGAACTTGTATCTGCTCGGGAATAGCCGCGTTTTCGTAATTTGGCGTAATTCCCATATAATTAAGCGATTCATATATTACATTTTTTACATAAGGAGCAGCCACCACGCTGCCGAAATCCACCGCAACATCCGGCTCGTCAACGATAATAAGAACAGCTATTTTCGGGTCGTCCGCAGGCGCAAAACCCAAAAAAGAAGCGATATGACTGCCCGTCATCACTTTGCCGTCCTTGTCGTATTTCTGCGCCGTACCGGTTTTGCCGCCTACGCGGTATCCGGGTATATACGCATTTTTGCCGCTGCCGTCTTTTACGACGCTTTCGAGTATATCGCGCATAAGCGCAGATGTTTCCGCGCTAACAGGCTGTGCAGCCACAACAGGCTGATACTGTTTGATATAATTTCCGTTGCTGTCCCGAATGCCTTTTACCAGCATCGGCTCATATAAAAAACCGCCGTTCACCACTGCGCTGAATGAGGAAATCAATTGCAGTGGTGTTACGGCTATCGATTGCCCGAACGCTATGCGGGCGAGGTCACTGTTTCGCACATATTTTTCCGCCATGACGATACCGCCCTGGTCGGACGGGAATGTGATGCCCGTCTGTTTTCCGAACCCGAACTTATAGATGTATTCGTAAAAGGTATCGGTGCCCATTGCAAGGCCCATTTTCATAAACGCCGCGTTGCACGAATTCTGCGCCGCTTCAAAAAGCGTCTGATGCCCGTGAGTGCGCGGATACCGCCAGCATTTTATCTGCTGCCCTTCAACTATCTCAAAACCTGCGCAGTCGAACTTGCTGTCCTGCGACACTGCGCCGCTGTCTATTGCCGAAGCGCATGTAACCACTTTGAATGTAGATCCGGGTTCGTAAACATCCGTTACTACCTTGTTGCGGGTAAGCGCTGTAAGCGTCTCCATATCGTCGCGGGGCGGATGGTTTAAGTCATAATCAGGGTAATTTGATATTGCCAGTATGTCCCCGTTCATGGGATCCATAGCTATGCCCCATGCGCCTATAGCGTTTTGCTGCACGTACGCTTCCTCCAGCGATTTTTCAAGGAAGCTTTGTATAACCTCGTCAACCGTTAAAACTATGTCATATCCGTCAACAGGCGCTATATAGCCTTTTTCTCCAAGCGGTATGCCGCGGCCGTCCCTGTCCGCCTCTGATACAATCTTGCCGTTCCTGCCCGAAAGGTATTTATCAAAATATGCCTCTATGCCCTCAAGGCCGGCGCCGTCCACCGAGGTAAACCCCAGCGTCTGCGTTAAAAAAGCTCCGTTCGGGTAATAACGCTTAACGTCAACTGTCAAATATACGCCCGGCAGATTAAGCTCGCGCAGCTTGACCGCCGTATCTTTATCTATCTGTCTTGCAAGCCATACCTCGGATTTTGTCGCATCGGCAGCCTTAGCCCTTACCGTATTTTCTTCCATACCCAGCGTTTCCGCCAGTATGCTTGCAACGTAGTCCAAACTCTCTTTTTTTATTTCAGCCGGCCGCAGCACTACCGTATCGGCATTTGCGCTCTGTGCAAGTATACTCCCGTTCCTGTCCAGTATACTGCCGCGTTTGGCCGATACTATAAGGTTTCTCGTTTGCTGTATCAGCGCCTTTTCGCGCAGAAATTCCCCCTGCGCAAAAACGATTATACCCATCTTTAGCACCAGCCCGAAAAAAAGAACACCGACTACCGTCAATAAAAACAGCAGTCTCTTTTTCGATTTTAAGCCCGGCAATGACACACCTTCACGCTCCTTTTGGGTATTGTAATATTTGTCATCTGCCGTTTAAATCTATGGATATCTTTTGATTCTCCAGCGGGTAAGTCATACCTAGCTGCTGGCGTGCATCCGCCTGAACCGATTCTATATTTCCGCGTAGTTCCAGATCCAGTTTTATATCTTCCGCCTTTGCTTCCAGCTTGGTTATTTCCTGCATTATCTCGTTATTCTTTAAACCTATCTGTATTACTTGCGCGTGCCTTGATACAAGCAGCGCCAGTGCACAGAAGCTTAAAAAAACCACCATCAGCGTAGATGCAAGCCCTTTGTGCTCTTTTGGGCGCACGCATACTGCCTTTTGATTGTGCAGCTGCGCCGCTGTTTTGACTTGCTTCTTTGCCTTTTTTACCGGTCTGCTTTGCTTGACCGGCCTGCTTTGCACATTAAGAAAATTATTATTATTAATATATGCAACGTTTCCGCGCATATGAACTGTTCTTTTTTTGTTCGCATACGGAACAGTATTGTAGTCATATTTTCTTTGCGCGCACTGCATCAGTATCCCCCTTTATAACCTCGAATACTCGAAGTTTGGCGCTTCTCGCCCTGCTGTTGTGTTCCACTTCCGTCTGAGAAGGCAGCACCGGTTTTTTTGTTATTATCTTTCCAAGCGGTATGTTGCCGCAGACACAGATCGGAAATGAAGGCGGGCATTCGCACGGGGCTGCCATACGAACGAATTCCTGTTTGACTATTCTGTCTTCCAGAGAATGAAATGTAATAACAGCCAGCCGCGCCCCGTTTTTGAGCACGTCGGCGAATTCCGGCAGCGCCTTTTTTATAGCTTCAAGCTCTCCGTTTACCTCTATACGCAGCGCCTGAAAACTCCTGCGTGCCGGATGCGGTCCGTTTTTGCGCGCGCCGCTCGGAACCGCCATTTTAATAACCTCAACGAGACGTCCGGTGGTATCAATGGGCCGAATGCTGCGCTCCCTCACAATGAACGCCGCAATTCTCGCGGCCCACCTTTCCTCACCGTAATCACGTAAAATCCGTTCAAGGTCCTTCTGCGGATAATCTGCTACTATGTCCGCCGCGCACGTCCGCTGTTGCGTGTCCATGCGCATATCCAGCCTTGAATCTTTTTTATATGAGAACCCCCTGTCACATTGGTCGAGCTGGAACGATGAGACCCCTATATCAAGCACCGCCCCGTCCAAACCATCTATATCAAGCCTTGACATTATGGCTTTGATATCTTTAAAATCGCCGTGTATAAATTTTGTGCTGCCCTCGTATGCCGCGAGTTTCTGCTTTGCGGCGCAAAGAGCGTATTGGTCTTTATCTATCCCTATAAGCCGTCCGCCGGGCGTTATGCGCTTTAGTATTTCGAGTGCGTGCCCGCCGCCCCCGAGAGTACCGTCCGCTATTATCATTCCCGGTTTTAATGCAAGCGCTTCAATCGTCTTAAAAAGCAGCACAGATGTATGTGCCATTATCAGATGCCGTATTCGGCAAGACCGGCCACGAGGTCACTTGAGCCAGACAGTTTTTCTTCTTCAGCCTCCGACCATTTTTCTTTTGCCCATATCTCCGCCCGGGTATATGCGCCTATAATTACGACCTCTTTATCAATACCTGCCTTTTCCCTCTGCATCTGCGGAAGCAGAACTCGTCCTTGTTTATCGGGCTCGCATTTGCATGCGCTGGAGAATATAAGCCGTACAGCATGCTGCGCCTCGGTATCAGACTGAGGTATAGAGCTTAACTTGCCGGCAAATTTGTGCCACTCGTCCTGAGGAAATGCAGTTAAACATTTATCATTTAAGCGCACAATATAAAACGGATCTCCCAGCTCAACTCTAAGCTTGGAAGGAACCGCGAGACGGCCTTTTTCATCCAGATTATGTGCGTATGTTCCTATCAGCGATGTATTCAATGCTGCTCTCCCCGGCTTTGCCTGTCCGGTTTTTTTATCCGTTGTGCGGCTTTTATACCAAAACTGCAGTTTTTCTACCACAGGCATGCTTCATAGCCCCACTACTACCCACTTTTCCCCACTTACTCATATGTATTCGTTGTATTTGATAAAAATCCTTCTGCGAAAAGATAATTTGCAGGACAAAAAAAATAAAATTGTATGTACAAAAAAATAAAACGCAACATATGGTAGAGAATTAATGTTTGCGCGTATGTTTGTTCGTTTCAAGCGAAAATGTTTATCAAATTAGCAATAGGAATAACGGGTTTTTCATGGTATAACGGATTATAAGTATATTTTATCAGAAGGAAAAAATATGAGAAAGAAAGATTCTAATACACCGGAAGATGAGGGCAGCATATATAATGCCGGAAATTTGAGCAGCGGGGTGAAGATTTTGGTAGCTGCCGCGGCGGCTGTATTGATGGCTGCGGCCGGTCTGCTCTTCCCCATGCTGCTTTCTCAACCGCAGAATAGCGCGGCTGTTTCTGACACCGAAAACAACCGGTTTTGTATTGAAACCCCCAAAAGCAGGTATACAACTGTTGACAGCAGTATGCCGGGCATGCCTATACGCATTTTCTGCGAAGCCTCAGATAATATCAGCATCAGCACGGATACCGGAACTCTTATAACATATGGTCATCCGGATTACAAGGTAAAACAGCATGGTCGGCAATTGGATATTGAGTCCGGCGGCACTGTGTACTTGAGCCCTATTGAAAATAACAGCGAAGCGGATGCGCCGATAACTGTAAATATATTGGCTTTAAGAAGCGGGTTGGAGACAGGACGGGCAGTAATTGTAATCGGTTATAAAGATTTTTATTATGCGATTGAAAGCATATCCGTTTCATATTAATAGGACAAACGGATTATGCTGTCTGTTCCGGCAGCCTGTCGCCGGATTTATTCATTATCAGCGCTGCGCCGAAACCTGCAACGAATGCCAATGCGCTGAACAGCAGGCCTGCCGCCCCTCCGTATTCTGTGGGTATTATAAGCAGCGTGGAGGCTATTACAAATCCGAGCACCGAATGGCAAGCAATAGAATTATGACGTTCAAACAGTAAGTTTATCAGCCTTGCCAAAAGCGCAACCGTTATCGCAATGCCTGCAATCAAAGGAAGTATCACGCCAAAATCCAGTTGCGAAATACCCGCCGTCATGGGCTGATACAACCCTATAAATATGAGTATGGACGAGGAGCTCAAACCGGGTATTACAAGGCTTAATCCCCATACCGCACCGCTAAATACGTACCACCAGACATTAGGTTCAATAGCTGCGGATTCCGCGTTCTGAAGAAAAGACAGAAAACCGAAAGATACAACAAGGCAGACTGTAAAACCAGCCCACGATGCGGTTGACGTTCCTTGCTTTGCGGCGTCTTTAAAAAGCGATGGCAGCGTGCCTGCAATAAGCCCGACAAAAAGGCAGACCGCCAGCGAGGATGATACTTCAAATAGCAGGCTTACCACATGAGCAAGCGCTAAAATCCCTATAAGCCATCCTATAAGGAAAGGTATAAAAAGCCGATAATAGCTGCGGAAAGAACGTATGGGGTGGGATAACAGCGCCATTAAAGGTCTGTATATGCCGAATGTCACCAGCAGCACTCCGCCGCTTATCCCCGGCAGTATAGCTCCGCCGCCCACAAGAGCGCCCTGCAGCACACGCAGCAGCCACATGCCCGCAGACATATTGCTGTATTCCGTATCGTTTTTTGAGTTTATGTCATTATTCATATATCGTACCGATTTTTCCGACTTTGATATTCCGACTTGTGGCTGCGGCTTACGGCTATTATTATTATTGCGTTGACCACCGATGCGATACAAAGCACCCACAGCATTACTTCAGATATTTCATTGCTTATAAAGTTCATCGTCGGGTTGTACTCATCGAGTATCAGAAACACCATAAACACTACGGAAAGAATAATAATCAGATGCGGCAGAAGCTTTATTAAATATTTCATTCTTCCTCCTCCACAATTATTATGCAGTCGCTTATAGTACGCCCTGATTCGTCCGGCGGATTTGTAAACAACTTATCGTCAAAAGTCATCATTGCAGAAGCACCGCCGTCAAGATTGTATGCGGCTGCGCATCCAAGCTCCTCGAAAATAGCGGCAAACTCGTCCATTGTGGCGCCTTTTGAATCCCTGGTCCTTCCGTCGACAACAATAAAGCAGTAATGCCCCGGCTCGAAATATCCTATACCGCATCTTGGGTTTTTGGACGAAAGCTTAGGCCCGCTATTGAATTCCTCCAGCGCTTTTCCTTCCTCATCCAGCAACGCAGGACCGAAAGTCCATGCGTGATACGGCGCTCTTGCAATAACTTCTTCGGCATCAAACCCATCGCGCAGATAAGTCTCAAGCGTTCCGTCATAATAGAGCACGCATGTATCCATTTTCGTTTTGTCGGTGCGGTATACTGTTCCGTTTCTTATTACCACTCCATGCAGCGTGCTTTTTGAATTCCCGTAAAAATCTCCGGATACAGCCAGTATTGCTCCCGACTTCTTATCCATATCAAGCACATATTGCCTGTACCCCGTGCCGAATTTGCCTTTGGCAAAATAGGTCTGCAGGTATTCTATATCGGTTACATAAACATCGGCTACATAATACTTCATAAGATCTCCGCCGGAACCCTTTGAGGTTGTGGTAATAGTAATTGATATATTGGGGCTTTTATATGAAGTGTCAGTCTCGACAACGGTATCCGAAAAGTGTTCAGCAAACTTCTGCGCCCATGTCAGTTCCACCGGCTCGGTATCAACCGGCTCCTGATTTGTTTCATTCAAAGACGGTGAAATAACAGGGGTATTCGATATAACAGGCGATGCTGTTTTTGTCGGTCTTTCAATCACAATGCCCAACGATTCGCTTTCCTGCGGAAGTACGTGATGAAAATAGGCAAATACGATCAGCACGCAGCCTATAAGCAGCACGTCTATAATAATCATTGCCCAAACAGGCATCTTTTTTTGCTGTTTTATGTTTGCGTTAACCTTTATCCTTCTAACGCTGTACTGAGTCACAGGCTCCCCTCCCAACCTTTTTCTTGAAAACAAACAGCCTTTGAACAAGCCAGCTTATAATAAAAAGCGCCGTCTCTACAATCAGCTTGCTTAAATACTTGTCAATACCGAAATTTTCAACGAGAATCCTTAACAGGAATGTATTAACAAGCAGTATTACCCCCACCAAGGCAAAATACTTGAGTGCCGATATAAAAAGGCTCTCTTTACTTTTGAAAACATATCTTCTGTTTATATAAAAGTTAATACTGGAACTTATGATGCGCGCAATTATACTTGAAATAATAAGGCTTTGGGCAACAGCTAAATCCCCCGTTAAGTATATCATCAGGCTATATATACCGTAATCAGTACAGAAAGCTATCAGCGACGATGCGCAGAATTTTACTATTTCCTTATATATACGGCAGGAATCTTTAACGGTATTAAAATGGGAAGACTGGTTGTCGTTTATGTATACCGTTTCAATCTGCACCTGCCTGATATCTATTTTCTGCCGCGAACATTCCAGCAGAACGTTCATTTCGTACTCATATCTGCTTCCCTTTACATCCAGCATAAAGGGAATAAGCGCGGCATTAAAAGCACGCAGGCCTGTCTGGGTATCCTTTACCTTTATACCTGTAACAATTCTGTATACAAAGCGCGTCACCGAATTCCCGAAACGGCTTCTTAAAGGGACTTTTCCAGAGAAAATTCTGCTGCCTATAACAAGGCTTTCGCTGTTTTGCGCGGCGGTTTTATACACTCTGATGGCATCAGTCACCTTATGCTGTCCGTCGGCGTCCATGGTTATTACCACGGTATCCGCCGAAAAATTATCTTTTATATATGACAACCCGGTTTTAATGGCTGCACCCTTGCCTTTGTTTACAGAATGATGCAGCACGGCGGCATACTTTTCCGCCTCTTTGAATAAATCCGTTAAACCGGAAGAACTGCCGTCGTTTATCACGATGGCAGAAAAACCGGTGTTTGCTTTTATTTCTTTCAGCAATGTTATCAGTTTGCCGTCCGGCTCATATGCAGGAATGATTACAGCGGCATTCTTATTAACGTCCATTGTCTATCCACACATTCTTATTTGCTATACTAAAGTATTTTTGTTTGTGTTTTTAAGAGCGCAACCTCAACACACTATTCTTAGCAAATTGCCTGCAAAGCGAGTGGGTTTTTTATTATAACGCGCATTTTACTTTTCCGGCATTCCCAAAGTCGCAGTTTTATGACACAACATCTCCGTTATAGCTTATCAAGGAAGCGTTGTGCACGCCCGGTATAGCCGAGAACGAGTCTATAATTCCTGCTTCGCTTTCCCTTATATTCATCTCAATTGTCAGCTCAATCGTGCCGTCGGATACTATTTTTGATTTTAGTTTGCCGGGAGGCATCTTACGCAGTACAGACTGAACTTCTTTTTTGCTGCCTTCGTCAAACCGTATAACCAGCATGAACGGGAAATTCCTTTTTGACTTAAACAGGTTCCAGATTATCAAAAACACGCCTATGGCACCCGAAGCAAGGCACGATGCGGCATAAAGCCTTGCGCCAAGCGTTATTCCCGCGGCTATCGCCCAAAACATAAAAATGGTATCCATGGGGTCTTTTACGGCCGTTCTGAACCTTACTATAGAAAGCGCGCCCACCATGCCGAGCGATAACACAAGGTTTGTTGATATAGGCAGTATCACCATCGCCGTTACCATAGCTATCATAATAAGCGATGTCCCGAAACTTTTTGAAAAAATAACGCCGCTGAAACACAGCCTGTATATAAAATAAATAAACAGGCCTGATAAAAACGCCAGCGCAAGCGTTACCACAACGGTAAGAATATCAAGCTCAGCAGTAAATGTTAAATTCTCAAGAACGCTCCTTCTTATTAGGTCAGTTGCACTTTGCATATTAGTATCCTCCTAGTCGTGCATGCGGCACAACACATATTTTGAAATTGCACACCTTTGCGCAGTATTGACATTATTGATTATCGCCTTTATGTGCGCGGGCAGATATTTGTTGAACTTTACCTCCAGCACTAAAAGACCGCTGTCGAAAACGGGCATTGTAGGCGCGTTTTCATCGAAAATATTTGCTGTCATAAGCCCCGCTTTCAAGTCTTTATCAAATGTTATCCTTAGGTTCTCTATAGGTGATATGTAAGCCTCGCGGCGGTAATCCACTATCACGCGGGGGGCAAGACGGTTGTTTTTCATCTGCAAATATATTTCTGCGGCGAGCGGTTCTTTCCTTCCCTCCAGCGCATAAAAATCTCCCGCAATAAGCCTTTCGCACTCATCTCGGTTTAGCTTTATGGTTTCTTTGGCTATGAACTGGCCGTTTTTTATTTTCTTTTCAAACTTTATAACTCCGTCGCAAAAATTGTATATTCGTATGCGGTATTTGCTCCTGGCATCGCTGCCCGCTATTTTTTCCGCAAGCGCGGTTTCATAAACGTCGTCAAAATACAAACTGCGTATATGGTAATCGCCCGACTCGCCCGAATATCTATCCAGCGGAAGAATAGTTTTCAGCGTGTTTCTCAAAAGAATATAATCACGATAGTTTATATAGTATTTTAGCTCATGCCTGTAAGAAAGCTCGCCCTTTTTACTTGTTTGACGCATCTCCTCTGCGGATTCATCCGGTTCCGTTACTGAATACGCCATTGGGCGGCGTCTTTGCGCTGCATCAGCCGGGCGCGTGCTTGTAACAGGAAAAGATTCCAGCTCCGCAGCCGCATTGGGAACGCTGCGCGTGCCCCTGCCCGGCCTTTGATATCCGTCAAACGCTTTTTCGCTTTTAGCTGGTCTGGTATACTGACGTTCCGGCTCTCTTTTTCGTTCCGTGCGCGGGCGGATTTTTGGCTCTGCTGCGTCCTCGCCGAAAACATCAACATCCCGCTGCCTTGCGGCCGGGGTTTTAGCGCGGTTGACCGCCGGTTTTCTTATTGATTCACGCGAAAACGCGCTTAGATCTTCCGGCCTTTTAACAGAGCGTTTTTGAGTCTGCTTTTCTATTTTGATATCAAACGCACTTCTGCCCGGAAAGTCCCGCGATGTGAGCGGCTTTAAGTCCTTGCGTTTTATAAGCGGCGTTTCTTTTTTCAGTTTTCTGAAAATATCGTCGTCTCTTGCCATTCTATCCTCTTTATTCTATGGAAGTACTGATTAACTCGGCTTCCTATTTGATAGCGTCATCAAGCATTTGTCTCTGCTCGCTTGAAAGCGAGAAAGTATCTTTTAGCTGTTTTACAATATTTGCAGGCCTTAGCCGCGCGAAACGGCGCATCCTTTCTACATGTGATCCGAAACTGGACACGCTTCCGCCGAACTTTTCACGCTCTGCAGGCATCTCATCCTTTACAGTATCGTACCATTTGTCTATATATGAAATCACGCGTTCCGTATTATACACCTCTTTTAAAGCCCATGCAAAGCGTTCTATAAATTTATCAAACCATGGCTTATATTTTAAAAGTGCATTGAAAAGATCCGAGCCCGCTTTCGTGCTGTGCCTGCGCCAGTATAACGTCGGGTGATTTCCGTCCGGGAATTCACTGCTGCCGAATGTCCAGCAGAAATCGTAATAAATTTGTTTCCATTTACCGTCCGGCAGAAGCTGGTAATACATTATGTTTCCGTAGTCGGAATTGGCAACTATTATCTGATTAACCATCATATCCAGAAAGCTGTCGGTGTCAAGGCGTTGTGAAATATAATCATAATTTTCTTTTTGTGCCATATCGTGATTATTTACATATCTGACCAAATCAAGATAACTTTCGTTTGTTCCATGCCTTATTTCTTTACTGTGCCACCCTACATTCATGTTCTTTGGGTCATCGAAGTTTTCGTGCTGCGCAATAAAATACTCGTTGCGCTTTTCCATCATATAGTATACGCCCCAGTATTGCCCGTTTATATATAGCACATACGGTTTAAAAGCCTGTGTCAGAAATTTAAATCCCTTGTCCTTTACAAGGTCTAGCGCCACCATTTCTTTAATTTTGGCTATCTTCTGGTCCTGCCCGCCCTGGCGCAGCACTATGGATTTATACTCGGTAAACGGTCTGTCTTCAAAGAACGGGTATTCCATGCTGTTTTTGCCGTATTTGCTGCGCGCATATACGGCAAACGATTTTTGCTTATGGTCGCGGCTATATCCGCCCTGTATGCGAATGGAAATATCCTGAACGAATACCCTCTTACCGCCCTCATCGAACACCTCGATAGAAGCCGGGCGTTCCGACTCCTGCCCTTTTTGTTTATAGTTGGCGCCTGAATAATGGCCAGGGCTTCCCGGAACTTCTGTTGCATTGGGCCCTAATTCGTATATGCCGGTAACCGGGTCGAATAAAAGCTTGGGGTCTGTCACAACAGAAACGAGAGGCAGAGAATGCGTCTCGCCTATAAAATAGGTGGATGTGTAGGTACCGCTGGTAATATAATTATCCTTGAATGCCCGGGCTCGAACCATGCCCGTAGCGTTAATATTTATGGGAGAAGTGTATTGGGGCGAGCTTGCCGTTGGCACGTTGCCGTCAATAGTATAGCGTATAACAGCACCCTCCGTTTCACATTTCAGCGCAATCTGCTGGGGGCCCTCGTAGCTGCCTCCCGGAATATTTGCCGCGGGCGTTGCTGCTATTCCGTCGCTGTGAGCGCCGTTGTCAGTGCCCGGAGTCGGTTCTTCAAAATAAAAAATGCCTTTTTCGCCCTGTGCTCTGCCAATTGATACTCCATGCGGCACCGGCTCTACTGTATACTTGTCCTGCAGCACGCCGTCAACATCAAAAAGCGCCAGAACATCTCCCGACGCGCTTAACTTAAAGTTGGTATGGATATAGTTTTTTTTTACATTAAGACCGGACGCCAGCACAACTTTGTGTTCACCGGGAGCAAGCGTTAAATCCGGCAGTCTCCATTTGGCGGGGTTTCCCGGATTGTCTGTCAGCGCGTATCCTAAAAGGTTTACCGACTGACTGCTTTGGTTATAAAGCTCTATCCAGTCGTATGTGCCGCCGTCTTCCTCTGTTAAATATTCACTGTTAGATGCCATAACCTCGCTTATTATAACCGGCCCTAATGCTACAGGGCTGGCCTCCGCAAACTGTTCATAACCCTGCTGGGAATTTGGATAACCGGGAGTAGCGCGGCTTGTTGTTTCCCATTCCTCGCCGTAGCGGTTTTCGCCTGAAAGCACACGCGAATAAGACATGTCCGACTGCGATTCAGATACCGTCACCGAATCCAGTATCAGCCCCAGCGGATTGGAAAGCACTATCGTCTCCTGATATGCGGCTACGCGGAAATTGGTATGAATGTATCCGGCTTCTATATCCGTATCGATAACATCCTTGCCGGAAGCAAAAACAAGCATATGTTCCCCCGGCTGTATGGTAACATCGGGGAACTTCCACGAGAGCAGTTTTAAAGGATCGTCGGTAAGCCCGAAGCCTAAAAGGTCAATTGGCTCTGTCCCTGCGTTGAATATTTCTATATAATCGCTGTAGCTGCCTTTGTTGTCCGCAACCGTTATTTTGTTGGATGCCATAACCTCTGTGATAATAAGCGATGTTTCGCCTGCGTACCGGCTTTGCTCAAAAGCGGCGAACCCTGCTTCGTCATTGGAAAAACCCGGCGTAGGTTTATCGAACAGCATCCATTCCTTCGGGCTTTCGGCAGACCTTCCCATAGATATGTCCTGCGTCTGGTCCTTATATTCAACCGAATCAATTATATTGCCGGAAACATCGCTTAAGTATATTCCGCCCCCGCTTGCGGTCAGTTTAAAATTGGTGTGAGAAGTGCCTCCTGTTTGTCCTTTGCCGGAAGCATACAGAACAATATATCCGCCTGCATTTAAAGATACGTCCGGAAAGAACCACTTGACCGAAGATTTATCGTCCGATAAGCCAAGCCCTTTAAGAACAACAGGATGTTCTGTAGGATTATACAGTTCAATCCAGTCGCTGTATTCCCCCGTATCATCCGGAAGAAAGCCGCCGTTACTTGCCATAAACTCGTTTATGCGTACCGACCCCTTAGAGTTTGAGGGAGCTCCTTCGTTTACGGCTCCGTTTTCATTTAGTGCATATATAAGAACTCCGGCACATACTGCCGCGGCGATTATAAAAGCGATAATGTTTTTAAGTACTCTCAAGTTACATAAACTCCCATATGAAGCTATTTTGGCTTAATCTAAAAACAACACGAATGATTGTACCATGCCTTATATAAAAATACAACAGTTTTGCACTGTATGCCTTCTTTGTATGTTGCTATTATATGTATTTTTTATCGGATGTTTTTTATCAACGATGCTTATTGACTTGCTGTATCAACAACCGCTTTTCCGTCACTGTTTATTGTGAT
>CAZSMH010000020.1:0-23238 GCA_964607965.1 uncultured Christensenellaceae bacterium | reverse complement strand
GCGTCAGCGGCCAACACCAGAAACTTCATCGATGTGCCCTTAAGCGGATTTTTAGGCCCGCCTTCAAAACCGTCGTACCGACTAGAATACTGCACCACCTTAACAGCAATTATACATTGAAAACTGCTATTTATCAATGAGAACAAGAAAATTATTAATGTGTTCACAAATTATTGCTTATTTCGCATCCACATTAAGCTTGTACTCTTTTATTATTGCAGCGCGCAGTTCCTCATATAAATCTTTATTTTCCTTAAGGTATATGCGCACGTTATCCTTGCCCTGACCAATTCGAGTATCATTATAAGAAAACCATGAACCAGATTTTTTGATTATTCCCGATTCCACGCCCAAAGATAAAACGCTGCTCTCCGCCGATATGCCTTCGCCATATAATATTTCAAATTCTGCGGTTTTAAACGGCGGTGCAACTTTATTTTTTGCTACCTTTATCCGTGTGCGGTTGCCTATCATCGCATCGCCGTTCTTTATCGTTTCAATGCGCCGCACATCCAGCCTTACTGAAGAGTAAAATTTTAGCGCCCTTCCGCCGGGAGTTGTCTCCGGGTTGCCGAACATAATGCCGACCTTTTCTCTTAGCTGGTTTATAAATACCGCAATGGTATTGGATTTGCTGACGATACCAGCAAGTTTGCGCAGCGCCTGAGACATCAGCCTTGCCTGCAGCCCTACGTGGGACTGCCCCATTTCGCCGTCTATCTCCGCCTTAGGCACAAGAGCCGCGACAGAGTCAATTATTATTATATCGATTGCCCCGCTTCGCACCAGCGCTTCGGTAATATCAAGCGCCTGTTCCCCGGTATCCGGCTGAGCCACATAGAGATTGTCTGTATCAACGCCAAGGTTCTTGGCATACATAGGGTCAAGAGCGTGCTCCGCATCAATAAAAGCCGCCGCCCCTCCTCTTTTTTGCGCCTCTGCAACCATGTGCAGCGCTACTGTAGTTTTTCCGGAAGATTCGGGTCCGTATATTTCTATAATGCGCCCGCGCGGCACTCCGCCCACTCCTAAAGCAATATCTAACTCTAAACATCCTGTCGGTATAACCGAAACGGGCACGCTTGCCGCATCCCCCAGCTTCATAACGCTGCCTTTTCCGAACTGCTTTTCTATCTGTGTAAGCGCCATCTCCAGCGCTTTTTGTTTTTCAGCCGACATATAACCCCTCCTGTATATATTAATTCGGCAGCATGCAGCCGCCGCTTGCTTTCTTTATATTAGTTCTTTTAATATATCCTTATTCCCGGTAAAATAGTGTACGCAAGACATAACCGACAGCACAGTAGCCGCGCACATAAGACCGATGCCCGTATACAAAAGACAGTCATCAAAAAACGTTCCTGCAAATATCCCGTTCTGCATAAGCACAACCGTTACAGCAACTATCTGCACAACTGTTTTTACCTTGCCGAACATATCCGCCGCAAGCACCTTGCCTCCTGCCGCAGCCAGCAGTCTAAGCCCGCTTATTACAAACTCTCTGCCCACCATAATTATAACAAGAATCACGAATATATCCTTAAACCAGCCCGCGAACATATCTCCTGCTATAAGCATTATCAGCGCGCTGCATACAAGCAGCTTGTCCGCTATTGGGTCTACAAGCTTGCCGAAGTTGGTTACTATACCGCGGCGGCGTGCAAGACGCCCGTCAAAAAGGTCTGTAAGTGACGCGGCAACAAAAATTAAAGCTGCAAAATGCTGCCGATAAGGTATATCGATGTAAAAAAACGCTATAAAAACCGGTATCAGTGCAACTCTTATCAATGTCAGTTTATTGGCAATATTCATTTATACTACTCCCAGCAAATCATAGTCTTTGGTGTCTTTAATAAGCACATCACGAAAACATCCCTGCGTCAAGTGTTTTTTTGTGTTTATTATTACATGGCCGTCCACATCCGGCGCCTGTCCTTGCGTTCTTGCTATAAACACGTCACCGTCGCGCCCGTCAATAAGCACCCTCTTTTTTGTGTCTTTCTGGTCTGCGCATATGCTGCGGGAAATATCCGCCTGAAGCGTCATAATTTCATCGCGGCGGCGTATTTTCTCCTCGGCATTTATTTGCCCGCGCATTTTTGCTGCAGGCGTACCCTCTTCCGCAGAATAGCAGAACACCCCGAGGTTTTCGAACCGCAGCCTCTCTACGTATTCCTTCAATATCTCAAAATCCTGCTGCGTTTCGCCCGGAAATCCTGCAATCAGCGATGTTCTTAGCGAAAAACCAGCGCTGTGCAGCCTTTCGGCAAGCGCTGCCGCGGTTTCTCCTGTATGACATCTGTTCATGCGGCGCAGCACATTGTTAGAAAAATGCTGTATAGGCATATCCATGTATCGGCAAACGCTGCTTTTTTGCAGCATGGTATCAATAAGCTTATCTGTTATGCCTTCGGGGTAACAGTACATAACCCTAAGCCAGCCGCCCTGCATTATATCGGCGGCCTCCTCTATAAGCTTTGGCAGCATTCGCTCGCCAAAATCTTCGCCGTACCGAGTTGTGTCCTGCGCTATAAGTATTGCTTCCTGAACCCCAAAAGCCCGCAGCTCGGAAATCTCATCAAGTACGCTTTTTAGGCTGCGGCTTTTTTGCGGTCCGCGTATCATAGGTATAGCGCAATAACTGCATCGGTTCGAGCATCCGTCCGATATGCGCACATATGCTGTATGTGCAGGAGTAGTCAGTACGCGCCCTGTAAGCTGTCCGTCAATGCGCTCGCAGCATATATACTTATCCCCGCAAAGCGCCGCATTAATAGCCTTATACAGGCGGCTGTACGCCGAAACCCCAAGGAACGCATCAACCTCCGGCATCTCTTGCTTAAGCTCGTGCGCATACCTTTGGGCAAGACAGCCTGTCACTATCAGCGCTTTTTTGCCCTGCTGCTTGTACTGCGCCATTTCCAGTATAGCGTCAATTGATTCGCGCTTGGCATCCTCAATAAATCCGCAGGTATTGACTATTATCACATCTGCATCCTGCGGGCTGTCTGTAATCGCAGCCTCGCTTTCAGCAAGCATGCCCAGCATATGCTCTGTATCAACCCTGTTCTTATCGCAGCCTAAAGATACTATGTGTATAAAAAGGCGATCATTCCCCAAACATTTCATTATACATGTCCCATGTTATTAGCACATTGCGCGCCTTGCTGCCCTCGAAAGGACTGACTATCTTGCGCTGTTCCATTTCATCAACAAGCCTTGCCGCCCTTGCATACCCGACTCTTAACCGGCGCTGCAGCATAGATATTGAAGCCTGTCCGTACTCCAGCACTATTTCCACCGCCCTTGGCAGCAGTTCGTCAAAGTCTCCGTCCGTCCCGTTGTTTTCATATACCGATTCTATATCCGATATTATCTCCTCATCAAATCCGCTGCCCTCGCTGCCCCGCGATACATATTCCGTCACAGCTTCTATATCCGCATCCGAAACGAAACAGCCCTGAAGCCTTACCGGCTTTGGCGCGCCCGTGGGGTGGTACAGCATATCGCCATTGCCCAGCAATTTTTCCGCGCCGTTCTGGTCTAGTATTGTACGAGAATCTACGCCGGAATTTACCTTAAACGCTATGCGCGTTGATATGTTTGCCTTTATTATGCCCGTGATGACATTAACTGACGGGCGCTGTGTTGCCACTATAAGATGTATACCGGCAGCGCGCCCCAGCTGCGCGATGCGGCATATCGCATCTTCTACCTCACGCGGCGCCGCCATCATAAGTTCTGCCAGCTCGTCAATTATTACGACTATGCGCGGCAGCCTCTCTTCTGCAGAAGCGTTGTAACGCTTAATATCGCGGGCTCCCGATTCTGCAAAAATCTTGTAGCGCGAAGCCATTTCGCTTACCGCCCAGTTAAGCGCGCTTGCCGCTTTTTTAGGATCTGTCACCACCGGCACCAGCAGGTGCGGTATGCTTTTGAATATCGAAAGCTCAACCACTTTAGGGTCTATCATCACAAGCTTTAACTCATCAGGAGTCGCTTTGAACAAAAGGCTTGTTATAAGAGAGTTTATGCATACCGATTTTCCTGCTCCGGTTTCGCCGGCTATCAGTATATGAGGCATTTTTGTTATGTCTACATAATAGTTCTTGCCGGAAATGTCTTTTCCCAGCGCGAATGTAAGCGGTGACGGTGATTTCTTAAATTCATCCGATTCCAGCAGAGGACGCAGATGCACAAATGTTACATTGGAGTTGGGCACTTCTATGCCAACAGCGGCCTTGCCGGGAATAGGCGCTTCTATTTTAACCGAGCGTGCCGCAAGGCTTAACGAAATATCGTTCTCCAGTTCTTTAATGCGCCTTACGCGGACGCCGGGTGCCGGCTTTAGTTCGTATCTTGTGACAACCGGTCCTTTTACAATATTCGTAACCTCGGCCTCTACGCCGAAGTTGGCTAAAGTTTCTTCTATCAGCAGCGCATTTTTCTTCTGCTCATCCATGCTGCCGGAGCTTCTCCTCTCAGGGGTTTTTTTAAGCAGCGAAATAGCAGGCAGCGAATAACTGTGCCTGGTATGCGGACGCGCAGCCTGAACTGCTATGCTTTCTTCTTCATTGTTCTGATTCTCATAGGTTATGCCTTGTTCGCTGGGAAACGGCAGGTTTTCGGCTTTCGCGGATACGTCCTCAAATATCTCATCGTCAAGGTAAGAAGATTTCTTGCGCCGCATAAAACTGTGTGCTCCTAGTATTTCCGGCTCATCAGGGTCTTTTTGGGTATCCTCGGCAAGTATGTTTGTCATATTAATCCGGCGGCTTTTACGCGCTGCTGCGCTCTCTATCGCCCGCTCTACTGTGCGTTTGCCAACGCGCGCGACGTCCTGTCCCATTTTTTTAAGTGAGAGGTTTGTCAGTACAAGCACCGAAACAATAGCCGATGTTACAAACAGTATAATGCAGCCCGCATAGCCTAAAAGCAGATAAAAAGGATATACAAGCAGGCATCCGGCCGCACCCGCTCCGGCAATGTCTGTCTGGCCTGTGTAATATGAGTATTCAACATACGAGAAAAACCCGTCATTAAAATCTATATCAGGAAGCGCAAAAGTGTGAACAAGCGAGACAAGAGACAGCACAAGCGTAATAATCAGCGCCACCTTGCCTTTGTTTACTTTTTTGCTGCGCGCTGCAATTATCATTATGCCTGTCAAAATAAAAACAAATGGCGCCGCATAAGTAATAAGCCCGAACAGCCCAAAAAGCACATCGTGCACTGCGCCTCCGAGCAGCCCGGTATCTGCCTTAATAAAAACGCAAATGCCAATGAATATTCCTACTGCTATAAAAACAATGCCGGCGGCTTCTCCCAGATGCTTTTTCCGCGGCTGTGTTTTGGTTTTTTTGCCTTTCGGCATCAGCTTCACCTCGGTAAGTATTATACCATACCAAGGAAATTATACAATCACTTAAGGCGTTTGCATAATCATCAGTTTGTGCCGGTAAGCTCTTCTATTTTTCTCATAGCTTTTTCAAACGTGCCTTCTTCGTCTATAAGTCCGCATTCAACCGCTTCCTTGCCTACAAGCACCGTGCCGCAGTCGTTGGCCATCTCTCCCGTCTGCATCATAAGATGTCGGTAATGATCAGGGCTTATGCGGCTGTGGCTGCATACGAAATCTATTATGCGCTGCTGCATCTTGTTAAAAAAATCGTAAGTCTGCGGCACTCCAATTATAACGCCGCTCATGCGTATGGGATGAACTGTCATGCTGGCTGTCGGCGATATTAAAGAATAGCGTGCGGAAACGGCAAGCGTTAAACCTATGCTGTGGCCGCCGCCCAAAATCAGCGAAACGGAAGGCTTGCTCATACCAGCTATCATCTCGGCCAGCGCCAGCCCTGCTTCCACATCTCCGCCTACCGTGTTCATCAGCAGTATAAATCCTTTTATATTTCTGTTCTGTTCAATAGCTACAAGCTGAGGCAGTATATGCTCATATTTTGTCGCTTTATTATGCGGAGGCAGATTTAAGTGCCCTTCAATCTGGCCTATTATACTGACTACATATATCGGGGATTGTTCAAGAGGCGCACCGAATTCTTTTATTTCCGCGCCCTGTTTGGTATCCGGTTTGCTATCTTTACCGCTTTGTCCGTTTGTTTCTTTTTGCTGCATGTCCGCCCCTTTTTTAGTTATTATTTTCTTTTGGGGCAGTGTTTATCCGTTATCTTGGTTCAAGCATCAAAGGCTCTGCCTGTAGTCCTTCAAGGGCGAGTTTTGCTGATTCAACAATGCTGCCCATATCCGCAACAACAGATGTGCATTTTTTTACGCTGTCGTCTTGGCGGTACGGCACAAAAAAGATGTTGCGAGTATTGAGCAGCAGCCCTATGTTTTTTGCGTTGGCCGCCAGAGCATCGTTGGTAGATACCGCAATCAGCACAGGCCTTGCATTTCTAAGCTGGGATTTAGCGGCAAGCAGTACGGGTGTGTCGGTTATTCCAAGCGCAAGCTTTGCGAGAGAGTTGCCCGTACATGGCGCTATAATAAGCAAATCAAGCAGCTTTTTAGGTCCTATAGGTTCAGCATTTACAATATCTTCGATTATATTGTGCCCCGTTGTTTCAGTCAGAAACTGCTTAAAATCCTTAGCGTTAAAAAAGCGCGTGTCGTTATTAGCGGCGTTGTACGATAGAATTGGCGTAACGTTTGCGCCTTGCCTTACCAGTTCCTCTATTACGGGTTTTATAAGCGAAAAAGTACAAAACGATGCTGTGATCGCAAACCCTATCCGTTTGCCGTCAAGTTCCATATCAAAAGGTTTCCTCTCTTTCAAACACTTTAAGCATTGCGAGAGCTGCAGACACGGGGAAATATCTGCCGGGAAGCCCCTGCTCTAAATATACGCACGCCCCCGTCTTTTTTGCGGCTTCAATATCCGTACCGTACGGCGAAGACGCAAGCTCTATGTACTGCGCACCGCTTCGCAGAGACGAAAACGCATGGGCAGCAAGCACGTTAGCAGGAACCGTGTTCCATACGACATCGGCTGCAAATAGCACATCCGCAACATCGCGCGTATGCAGCGCGTTGTAACCATCAGCCCTTATCAGCTCTAAATCCCCGTCTTTTCTTGCAGTTGCCGTAACTTTTGCGCCGTGCGCGGCTAAAAGCCGGCAGAGAAGCCTTCCTATCCGCCCGTAACCCATTACCACGCAATGCATATCGCAAAGAGCCGAAAACGACTGTTTTAAATATGCGCAAACTGCGGCCTGTGCGGTGAGCAGCGCGTTGCGCACCAGAAAAGCCTCGTCTGCCAGAAAATCAATATATTTAATGCTTGTGCCGAAAGCTTCTTTTACAGTTTTGTCGCAGCCGCCCAGAACGTATTTTTTGTCCGGATATTTGGCGACTATATTTTTAAGTTCAATGGACTGCTTAGCATAGGGCGCTTTTAAGTAGCCGTTTGGCAATAGACACGGCACTGGCAGAAAAACATAATCCGGCTCTTTTATGTCTTCGTCTTTTAATCCAAGCTTTTCAAACCCTTGTAAGCCAACGGTATATCCCTTGCGTTTTAACATATTGCAAAGCTCTGTTTGCCGTCTGTCTCCGCCGACAATGAGTATCTTTTTCATACCGTTATCCCCCCTGCGTATACGCTATAATATGCGCCGTTTGAGGCATGGGTGAATACTCTAAGACAACAAAAAAGCGGAGCATATGCCCCGCCTTTGTTTTGTACCGTTGTTATGCCTGTTTTGCCAGTATTGCCGCGTGTGCCGCTGCAAGCCGCGCGATAGGCACGCGGAAAGGCGAGCACGATACATATTCAAGGCCTATATCGTGGCAGAACTTAACCGAGCTGGCTTCACCGCCATGCTCTCCGCATATGCCAAGCTTAATGTTCGGCCGCGTTTTCCTGCCAAGTTCAACCGCCATTTTCATCAGCTTGCCCACTCCGATTTGGTCAACCCGAGCAAACGGGTCAAATTCGTATATCTTTTTGTTGTAATAATCGTCGAGGAATTTGCCGGCGTCATCGCGGGAGAACCCGAACGTCATCTGCGTTAAATCGTTTGTGCCGAAAGAGAAGAACTCCGCTTCAGAAGCAATCTCGTCGGCTGTTAGCGCAGCCCGCGGAACCTCAATCATCGTTCCGACAAGATAATCCACCTTTGCTCCGGTCTCGCTTATAACCTGTTCGGCTGTCTTTACTACTACGTCTTTGACGAATTTAAGCTCTTTTATTTCGCCTACAAGCGGTATCATAATTTCAGGACGTATGCTGATACCCTTTTCCTTAGACACCTCTATTGCCGCCTCTATTATAGCGCGCGTCTGCATCTCTGCCATTTCCGGATACGTGACCGCAAGACGACAGCCCCTATGCCCCAGCATAGGATTGAACTCGTGCAAGCTTGTTATTGTTGCCTGAAGTTCTTCCACGGGTATTATCATCTCTTTGGCTAGCTGTTTGATATCCTCTTCGTCCTGCGGAAGGAATTCGTGCAGCGGCGGATCGAGGAGCCGTATTGTCACAGGTCTCTCGCCCATCGCTTCGTAAATGCCCTTGAAATCTTTCTTTTGCATAGGCAGAAGCTTGGCAAGCGCCCGAACACGCTGGTTCTGAGTTTTCGATACTATCATCTCTCGCATCGCAGGTATACGGTCTTCTTCAAAGAACATGTGCTCTGTACGGCAAAGGCCGATGCCTTCCGCTCCAAAGTTAACAGCCTGCGCCGCGTCTTTGGGAGTGTCCGCGTTTGTCCTTATCTTTAAGGTTCTTATTTCATCAGCCCATCCCATGATTGTGCCGAAATCTCCGGTAAGCTCTGCCGGAAGCGTTTCAATCAGCTGCCCGTACACCTGGCCGGTAGAACCGTCAAGAGAGATGTAATCCCCTTCTTTGTATACTTTGCCGTCTGTAGACATAGTTTTGTTTTTCTCGGATATAGAAATTTCGCCACAGCCTGCAACACAGCAAGTGCCCATGCCGCGCGCTACGACTGCCGCATGAGACGTCATCCCGCCGCGCGCCGTCAATATTCCGTTGGCTGCGTACATGCCTTCAATATCCTCCGGAGACGTCTCAAGGCGGACAAGAATTACCTCTTCGCCCGCTCCGGCTGCCTCTACAGCGTCTTCCGCCGTAAAGTATATCTTTCCGCAGGCAGCTCCCGGAGAAGCCGCAAGCCCTCTTGCAATAGGATTGGCGTTTTTCAGCGCTTTCGGGTCAAACGTAGGATGCAGCAGAGCATCTAATGCCTTGGGTTCTATTTTTAAAAGCGCTTCTTCTTTTGAAAGCTTGCCTTCGTTTACAAGATCAACAGCAATCCTTAATGCCGCGGATGCGGTGCGCTTGCCGTTTCTTGTCTGCAACATGAAAAGAGTGCCCTTTTCAATGGTAAACTCCATATCCTGCATATCACGGTAATGGTCTTCAAGCTTTTTAGCTATATCCGCAAACTGGCTGTAAACTTTAGGCATCATATCATCAAGTTCGCTTATAGACTTGGGTGTGCGGATACCAGCAACAACATCTTCGCCCTGGGCGTTCATAAGGAATTCTCCGTAAAGTTTTTTCTCGCCCGTTGAAGGATTTCTTGTAAACGCAACGCCGGTTCCCGAATCGTCTCCCATATTGCCGAACACCATCGCCTGTACGTTTACCGCTGTTCCCCAGTCTCCCGGAATATCGTTCATGCGGCGGTATACTATTGCGCGCGGGTTGTCCCAAGAGCGGAACACGGCCTGAATAGATTCAAGCAGCTGCACTTTGGGGTCCTGCGGGAAAGCTGTTCCCTGTTCTTTTGCGTAAAGATCTTTATACAGCTTAACAACCGTCTTTAAATTATCCGCCGTCAAATCGGTGTCGCTCTTCGCTCCGTTTTTCTCTTTTACTTCATCGAGTATTTCTTCGAACTTTGCCTTGGAAATGCCCATAACGACATCCGAGAACATCTGTATAAAGCGGCGGTAGCTGTCGTACGCAAAACGTTCATTGCCCGTAAGTTTCGCAAGCCCTTCCACAGCCACATCGCCAAGACCTAAGTTCAGTATAGTATCCATCATGCCCGGCATAGAAACGCGGGCGCCCGAACGCACCGAAACCAGCAGCGGGTTTGCCGAATCGCCGAACTTCTTTCCGCAGATTTTCTCCATTTTCTCGAGCGCGTCAAATACCTGAACTAATATTTCGTCGGCGATTTTTTTACCGTCCTCGTAATAACGTGTGCAGGCTTCTGTAGAAACTGTAAAACCCTGAGGTACCGGCAGCCCCAGCCCTGTCATTTCCGCTAGGTTAGCACCTTTGCCGCCAAGAAGATTTTTCATTGAAGCATTGCCTTCGCTGAAAAGGTACACATACTTTTTTGACATCCTATTTACTCCTTATTTTATATATTTTGAATATTTATTTATAAAAACTAACTGAAAAATTATACCTTATAATTCTCTCTTGTTCAAGGGTAAAAACTTTTGGTTGAAAGCCTGAGTTGTACGGGTAACAAATAAGGGTTTATTGAATTGACAGTGTTGTTGTATTAACGTTACAATCTAAGAAAGAATCAAAGGAGAAACCGCTTATGTCAAAACGGAACCAAAATACCCAATCATTAAACAAGTTTAGAAAGGCAACGTTCGTCCTTTTGCTGGTTATTATAATATGTATCGCACTTTATGTTTTACTTAACACTCAAAATCAAAGTGTCTACACGCCTGCGGACGGCAACGGCAGCTCACGTCTGGAAGTTGCTGTTTTGGACGTCGGACAGGGTGATTGCATACTGGTAGTTTTTGATACCGGAGAAACAATGCTGATAGATGCCAGTACTAAATCCAGCGCGGAAACCATATTGAACAAGCTTGATTCGCGCGGAATCAAAGAAATTGATATATTGGTTGCAACGCACCCGCATGCAGATCATATAGGCGGCATGGAGGATGTTGTCAGAAATTATGATATAGGCTGCGTTTATATGCCTGATATGAAAAGCTCTTCCAAAACCTACAAGCAGCTCATTTCGGCTATAAACGAAAAAGACATCCCCATTATAGAAGGCTATGCCGGGCTTGATTTTTCATTCGGTCCGTCGGTATGCACAATAGTCTCTCCGCAAGAAGATGCAAACAAGGACGCAAACAACGAGAGCATTGTTATCTTTCTTGACTACGGCGAAACCGATTTCCTTTTCACCGGAGATATAGAAGCATGGGGAGAAGAAGCCATACTAAGCGAGGGATACACAATAGACGCCGATGTTCTGAAGGTCGCTCACCACGGTTCCCGAGGCAGTACAACCGAAGAATTTCTGTCAGCCGTCTCCCCCGAATATGCAGTTATAAGCTGCGGAACGGGAAATACATACGGCCATCCGCACGATGAAGCATTAGAGCTGCTCTCCCGGCACGGAATAGAGACTTATCGCACCGATATTATCGGTGATGTGGTTTTCTATGCCGATGGGCATGAGCTAAGCCTTGCAGACGCCGGATAACTAATTTTATTTACTAAGGTTATAAATAAGGCGGCGTTTGAGAAACCCCAACGCCGCCTTTTTGCTACATATCGTTTCTGTCTCCTATAATTACTGTCGTAATATACTCCTGCCCAGACCGCCACACTGTCATGTTAAGCTTATTGCCCACCTGCTTGCTGTTGATAATGTCAAGCAGCGCTTGTACCGTATCCGTTTTTGTACCGTCAACCGAGAGTATTATATCGCCCGGCATAATTCTGGCCTTATCAGCAGGTCCTCCACGTATTACAGTAACAACCGTAACTCCAAGAGGCGCTTCACCTGTCGTGTCGTATATCCCTTCTGTATCCACAACGCATTCTATTCCTATAAACGGGTGCGGCACACTGCCTGTTGCAATAAGCTGCTGTATTATAGGCTTAGCGGTAGAAATAGGTATGGCATAGCCAATTCCCTCTGAGCCTATAGGTATACCATAGTCGTCGAAACCTGCAAGAGTGCTTTTTAATGTGTTGATGCCTACTACTTTTGCGTTCATATCAACCAGCGGTCCGCCGCTGTTGCCAGGGTTAAACGCCGCATCGGTTTGTATATATTTTAAACTGAACCCTTCTAATTCACGGTTTAAACCGCTGACTATTCCCGAGGTTACGCTGCCCGCGTTTTCTCCCAGAGGATTGCCTATAGCTACAACCTTTTCGCCTACCTCAAGCGCATCCGAATCCCCGAGAGCCGCGGCAGTAAGCCCATCTGCCTCGATTTTTAAAACCGCTAAATCCGATGTTCCGTCCGCGCCGATCAGCTTTGCCCTGTATTCGGTGCCGTCATGCAAAGTCACGTCAAAATAGTCTCCTTCAGAAACCACATGATGATTCGTCACTATATATCCGTCCTGCGTAATTATAAATCCCGAGCCGGAGCCAATCATGGTTTCGCTTGTCCTGCCGCCCGCTCTCCTTTCAACGCTGGATGAAATGCCTACAACTGCCGGACCCACTGTTTTGGCAATCTGTACAAATTCGCCTTTATTCGAAGGATAAATCTGAGGCGCTTCCCCGCCGATTTCCGGCAGCTCCTCTGTAGGCTGCGGCGTTTCCTCCTGTGTGTTCTCAGGCAGTTTTTCATTACCGGCGAACGGCCTTTCATTTTTAATTAAGTTAGGCGCCACAACCAAAGTACCTAAAACAATACCACCGATAAGACACACCGCTAGCATTACCGCAACAAGGACGCGAAAACCGCTTTTCTTTTTACGCGGCGGCTGAGGCGGCTGCTGCCCGCCTGTATGCATATTGTAGTCAAATGCACTGTATTCTGTATTATTTTGAGGTTCTGTACTTTCAGTCTGACCGCCCTGCGGTTCGGTTTGTCTTGCGTTTTCAGGAATCTTTTCATTATCCATACTGCATATCCTCCAATAATTACTGTTGTATCAATCATCCCGTTTTCAATTTATTGCATACGGGTGAACGGCCTATTTGCGTTTTGGCAGCGCGCATGTCAGCGTAAATGTGAATGATGTGCCCTTGCCGGGAGACGATTCAAAGCTTATCTTCTCGCCGTGCTGTGCTATTATGCGCTTAACTATGGATAAACCTATGCCCGTACCCGGCGTTGCCTTGCTGTGTGATTTATCCACCTTGAAGAAACGCTCGAATATAAAAGGCTTATCCTCTTCAGGTATTCCTACTCCTGTATCAGAAATGCTTATGTAAACCTTATTGCCCTCAACCCGAGTCCATACAGAAACCCGCCCACCGTCAGGGGTGAATTTTACTGCATTGTCAACGAGGTTGGTAATCACCTGCGATATACGGTCTTCATCCGCCCATACAAAAAGCCTGTCTTCCGCTATTTTAAGGTTCACCTTTAAATGCTTTTCTTCTATGCGTTGTTCAAACATAAGTATGCAGCGCCGCAGAAGCTCGTTAATATCAAATTCGCTGTATTCCACAGGAAACTTTCCGGATTCTATTTTTGCCAGGCTTAAAAGGTCGGATATCAGCATGTTCATGCGTTTTGTTTCACTGAGCACAATCTCCAAATACTTGTCCCTGTCGCATTCTTCTATAGCACGGTCTAGCATGCCCTGTATAAACCCCTGTACCGATGCAAGCGGCGTGCGCAGTTCGTGAGATACGTTAGCTATAAAAGTATTTCTTAGCCCGTCTTGTATTTTCAGCTCTTCGGCCATTTTGTTAAACGATACCGCAAGCTCGCCTATCTCATCGTTTGTTGTCGGCTTAACGCGCCAATCCAAGTTGCCGCGCGATAATTCCGTTGCGCCTAGTGATATATCTTTAACAGGCCGCACTATATAACGTGATAGAACAAAAGCAAGAGCGGATGCAAATGTAACGGAAATAAGCAGTGGCAAAAAGACCTTTTGAAATATAGCGCTTATTCCCAGTTCCACCGCCTCTATCTCTTTATGCACTACAATAGCGCCTATAATATTATCCCCTGCAGTCATAGGCAGGGCGACAGACATAACGCTTCCCTTGAACGAACCGTCCATATTGGAAATTTGCTTTATTATTACTCCCTGCTTCGTCTCATGTAAAATATCAAGCGTTCTTCTTGAAGAAAATTGTTCTTCAATACTGCACTTTTTATCCGGGTCGGCTACCATATAAACATGCCCATAGCTTGCGTTTATAAGCCAAATAACAACATTTTCATCTTTTGCTTTTTTTACAAGTTTTGAGCATAGCTGCATATCGGTGATAGTGCCTTTATTATAATCGGCGCCCCACTCGTTTATCTCCTGTGCTCTTACTATCATGCCGTCCATCTGAGCGTCGATATACTGACTCTTCAGCATTTCAAAAAAAATACCGCCCAGAAGTGAGAAAGCTACCAGTATTACAATCAAATATACGATAAGTATGCGCGCGAATAATGATTTAAACATTATCTGGCCTCAAATTTATACCCAACGCCCCATACCGTTTTTATTTCCCACGGATTGTCGGGGTCATAGAGCTTTTTCCGCAGACGCTTTATATGAACGTCAACAGTTCGCGAATCGCCGAAAAACTCAAAATTCCACACCTGCTGTAAAAGCTGTTCGCGTGTGTAAACTTTATTAGGGTGTGAAGCCAGAAAGAAAAGCAGTTCTATTTCTTTCGGAGGCATCTCTACTGTTTCGCCTCTGTATTCAACCGAATAGTTGGAAATATCGATAGTTAATCCTTCATAAGAGATCCGGCGGCTTTCCTCTTCCTCATGCATACCTGCCCGCCTTATCACCGCTTTTACCCGCGCGATAAATTCCTTCGGGTCGAAAGGCTTTACAATATAATCATCTGCACCAAGTTCCAGCCCTAAAACTTTGTCTATCGTCTCTCCTTTGGCGGACAGCATAATAACCGGAACGGCGCTGTTTTTACGTATTTGGCGCAACACATCCCAACCGTCTTTGCGCGGCATCATTACGTCAAGAACTAAAAGCGCGGGCGCTGCTTTTTCAAACTCCTCTATTCCTGCCTGACCGTCGTACGCTAAAGTAACGTTATAACCTTCTTTTTTAAGGTATAGCTTTATGACTTCGCAAATATTCTTATCATCGTCCACAACAAGTATATCTTTAAGCATGCCGTTCACCCCTTTTAAGGCGTATGTCATTATAATTATAAACCCCGGTATTAGTATTAACCATAATAAAACGCCTGTTTTTACCGAATATTCATAAAAGTTTCATACTTCAATTACTTTTATGCCGTGTTTTTTAAGCAGTGCGCACGCGACTCCGTCGCCTTTTCGCAGAACGCCCGAAAATGTTCCGTCATAAATACGCCCACAGCCGCATGAAGGGCTTTTCGACTTTAAATAGGCGCGCTCTGCACCGTGTTTCTGCGCCATTTCCAGCGTTTTTAGCGCACCCTTTATAAACTCCTGCGTCCTGTCGCTTCCGTCCTTAGCTATCACACGCGCGCAGCCGGCTAATACGTCAAACCCGTCGCCGCCTGTGATTTCCGACGGGCAGCGCGGCACAGGCAGCTGTCCTGCTAATTCGGGGCAAACGGGTATGATAAGCCCCTCTTCATACATTTTTTTTATTCTTGCGTCTTCCCTGGATTCGCCGTCGTACCGGCAGCGTTTTCCCGTTAAGCATGCGCTTGCAATATCCATAAGCCTTCGCCTTTTTCTATTTTACTGTAACTACCGTAACGCCGTCTCCGCCTTCGCCGAACTGGCCTGTCCTTAAGCTCTTAACATGTATATGCGACTTTAAATAATTCCGAAGCCCTGTTCGCAGTACGCCCGTTCCCTTGCCATGAATCAGCATAACCTCATTTTGTACTGCAAGAAACGCCTCGTCAAGGTATCTGTCCGTTTCCATAATAGCTTCGTCCAGCGTCATGCCCCTAAGGTCTATTGACATCCCGGGCGACTTTGCATTCCCCCGGCGGTAACCGCCTATGCTGGTATTTTTTGCGGGAGGCGCAGCTTCTATATCGTATAGCGGCACCTCAAGCTTAAGTGCTCCTGCCTGAATATATACCTTGCCGTCCCGCGGAGGTTTTAAAACAAGCGCGTCAACGCCGTGGCTTAAAAGCCGCACCGTATCTCCCACAGATACGTCTTGCTCACTGATATTGCTTTTTTTCTCCGTCTTTTTTCTAAGACTTGAAGCTGTCTTTTCTATTCTTTCATTAAGCGCTTTCCTTGAAGAGTTTATCTCCTCCTGACGCAGCGTCTGCGCCTTTTTAAGCCCTTCAATTATTTCTTCGGCATCGTCCCGCGCATCGCGCAAAATCTCAAGCGCCTGCTCGTTTGCTTTATCAATCATCTTTTGAGCCTTTTCCGTTGCTTTTTTAAGCTCAGCATCGGTTTTATCTCGTATGGACTGCGCCGTGCGTCTTAAGTCCTCAGCCTGCCGCTGTTTGCGTTCTGCCTGTTCCCTTCGTTTTTCCGCCTCGCCTATGAGCTGTTCAAACTTAACCGCTTCTTTTGACATAAAGGTTCGCGCCTGCTCTATAACACTGTTATCAAGCCCCAGTTTTTTCGCTATCTCAAATGCGTTGGAAACTCCGGGCACGCCCATTATCAGCTGATAAGTGGGGCTTAATGTTTTTAAACTAAATGCCATGCAAGCGTTTTTATATGACGTATTGGACATGGCAAACGCTTTAATCTCGCTGTAATGGGTGGTGGCAAGCACCGTGCATCCGCGTTCCTCCAGCGTTTTTAATATTGCCATTGCCAGCGCAGCACCTTCCGCAGGGTCTGTTCCCGCTCCAAGTTCGTCAAGCAGGGCCAGCGAATTGTTGTCCGCCGAGTTTACAATACGGGTGATGTTTCCCATATGGGAAGAAAAAGTGCTTAAACTCTGTTCTATACTCTGCTCGTCACCTATATCCGCGAATATCCTTGTATATACAGGGAGAACCGTTCCGCCGTCCGCAGGCACGAAAAGCCCGCTTTGAGCCATCAGGCACAAAAGGCCGACCAGCTTTAAAGTGACGGTTTTGCCGCCGGTATTGGGCCCTGTTATAATAAGCCCCCTGTCGTCTTTTTCTATAACCAAAGACACGGGCACAACCTTTTTTGCGTCAATCAGCGGGTGTCGTCCGTTTTTTATTATCAGTGTGCCGTCTTCACTCAAGTCAGCCGGAGACGCTTTCATGGTTGAAGCAAGACGCGCCTTGGCAAAAATCAAATCGAGCGCGGTTAATATTTCCAGGTTTGAGGTAAGCTCAAAAAGCTTTTCCCGCAAAACTTCCGAAAACTCGTGCAGTATGCGCTCCGTCTCGGCAGCTTGTGCAAGCTCTAACTCCCTTATGCGGTTATTGGCTTCCACAACTTCTATAGGCTCTATAAAGAATGTCTGCCCGCTTGACGACTGGTCGTGCACAAGCCCTTGGATAGAGCGCTTATGCTCCTGTTTTACGGGCACAACATACCTGCCGCCTCTTGTGGTAACTATTGCGTCCTGCAGGTATTCTTTATACTGCTGCGATTTTATTATGCTGTTTAGTTTTTCGCGTATTCCTTCGCTCTCCCGCATTATACGCCGCCTTATCGAAGCAAGCTCTTGCGATGCGCTGTCTGCCAGCATTGTTTCGTTTAAAATAGCGCTATCCAGCTTGTCTATAAGTTTTTCATCAAAGCCCAGACCTGCCGCCATGCCGGAAAGACGTTCCGCTTCGCAGCCTAAAAGCCCTTTTTTTGCACGGCGCGCCGCCTTGAGTACGCTCAATACGCCCAGCAGTTCTTTGCACTGCAGGTCGGCCCCGGCCTTTAAGCGCAAAATCTCCGCGGATATATCTTCAAATCCGCTGACAGGCGAGGATGCCGTGCGCATAAGTACGCTTTCGGCCTCAAGCGTTTCTTCAATAAGCTGCCTTGCATCTGATACATTTTTCTGCGGTGTCAGCGAAAGCGCGGCTGTACTTCCGCTGTCAGAAAGCGTTTTATCAGCCAGCATGTTTAATATTTTATCAAATTCGAGTTTGGCCAGTACTTTTTTGTCCATATGTTTTCCTTATGTGTTTATAACTATAATACCACTTTGCCTATCAGAATAAAATCTTTACTTCTTTTAAGCATTTAGAACCCCGCGGTTGCTGTGTTTTTGGCATAGCCTTTGTTTTATATGATAATACTAAAATGAAACAGATACGGAGAAATGTATGCAGCCCTTTGTATTGATTGCTTTTCTAATTCTTGCAGCCGCGCAGGTTTTTATCGTATTCCGATTTATTGCAGACCGAAAGGCCGATCTTGCTAAAGCCGTGCTGGCTTCGTTTTTGCCTTTTGTATTGTTTTTCTTTTTCTATTGGGTATACAGCCTTAGCATACCCGGATATATAATCGTTCTGGCGGCCGCAGCACAGCTTACCCATTCCTTAGCAGGCTACTATTTCAGGCTTTATGAGCGTTCAAAAACTTTCGACCGTTATCAGCACGCTTTTGCCACGTTCGCTTATGCGTTGCTGGCTTATAATACGCTGTCCGCTGTTTTCGGTATTGCTGCTCCCAAAATAATGGCGGCAATATTTGTGCTGTCTTTAGGCATAACACTAGGGGTTATCGTCGAGATATTCGAGTTTGTTTCTGATACTCGCGGCAAAACGGGAATACTGATGCAAAAAGGCTTGACAGACACCAATTTTGATTTGATATTCGACAGTGCAGGCGCTGCCGCAGCAGCTGTTTTCAGTTATTTTTTTATTCTATAACATTTTATGTATCTCTTTGCAGTGTTGGTTGATCAGCTCATTTTTAATAAAACCGTCAATAAGCTTTTGCATCTTATCCGCCGCTGTCCGGCCTGTTTCCAAAACCTCTTCGTGCGTAAGAGGTGTGTCCGTAATTCCTGCCGCCATATTGGTTATGCACGATAAAGCCGCCGATTTTACGCCCGCATGAGTCGCCGCGATTATTTCCGGCACAGTAGACATGCCTGCGGCATCCGCTCCTAAAAGCCGCAGCGCTTTTATCTCGGCAGGCGTCTCAAAAGAAGGTCCTTTCATCATGGCATATACGCCATGCTTAAGCTTGATACCGCTTTCCAACGCCGCTTTTTCTATCGCGGTAATAAGAGCCCCGTCATATGCGTTACTCATATCCGGAAAACGCGGGCCGAAACTATTAAGATTTCTGCCCTCCAAAGGGTTTAAGAATGTAAAGTTTATGTGGTCTCGTATAACCATTATATCACCGGGCGAAAAAGAGCCGTTTATTCCTCCCGCCGCGTTTGTAAGCAGCAGTTTTTTTATTCCCAGGCGTATTAACGCGCGCAGGGGTATAACCGTCTCGGCCGGGGTATAACCTTCGTAGCAGTGAAAGCGCCCCTGCATACAGACTATTTGTGCACCGTGCTTGCTTCCGAAAACCAGCCTTCCCGCGTGACCGGGCACTGTAGACAAAGGAAAACCTTCTATATCTTTGTAGCTGACAGCCAAAGCGCTGTCTATCGTATCGGCGTAACCGCCAAGCCCGCTTCCCAGCACTACGCAAAGCTTCGGATTTATGTTTGATACAGAACGTATATACTCGTATGCCTTATTAATTCTGTTTTCCATTATTGCTTGCCTCCTGTTATCAGGCTGTAAAATGACACTCCGGCATTCCAGCCTTCAATGCCCAAAAAATCCGCCGCTGTTGCGGCTATATCCGCAAAAGAACTGCGCGTGCCAATTGACGTATCTGGTATTACTTTCTCTCCGTATGTCAGTATAGGAACATACTCGCGGGAATGGTCGGTACTGGGCGTAGAAGGGTCGCAGCCGTGGTCTGCCGTGAATATTATTATATCGTCGCTGCTTAAGGCGGAAAGCAGCTCGGGCACACGCATGTCAAGCTGTTCGAGGGCGTTTTTATAGCCTTCCAAATTGTTGCGATGCCCGTAAAGCATATCAAAATCTACAAGGTTGGTAAACACGATACCGTCAAAGCTTTCTTTTATGTATTCTGCGGTTGCCGATATGCCGCTGTCATTGTCTGTGGTATGGTTTGCTTTTGTAAGCCCTGCGCCGGCGAATATATCCTCTATCTTGCCAACGCCGGCAACCTCAAGCCCTGCCGCTTTTGCGGCTGTCAGTATCGTTTCTCCCGGCGGCTCGAACGAGAAATCACGGCGGTTTTTGGTACGCACGAAATTCCCCGGTTCTCCTGTAAACGGACGCGCTATAACCCGCCCTACGCCTAAATCTCCTTTAAGCAGCTGCCTTGCCTTTCTGCATACGGAATACAGCTCGTCAAGCGGCACGATATCTTCGTGCGCGGCAATCTGAAAAACGCTGTCGGCGGAAGTATATACGATAAGCCTGCCGGTATTGACATGCTGCTCTCCGAGCTGTTTTATAATCTCCGTGCCGGAAGCCGCTATATTTCCTATTGTTCCGCGCCCTGCGGTGCGCTCAAACTCTTCTATGAAATCTTTGGGAAAGCCGTTATGAAAAGTGGGAAACGGCTTATCAAGTATAAGCCCGGCTATCTCGAAATGGCCGCCTGTCGTGTCCTTACCGGGGAACTTTTCAGCGGCGCGTCCGTGTGCGCCCGTTACTTCCCCGCAGGGAAGAGCTGTTATTCTGCACAAACCAAGCCGCGATAAATTGGGAAGCGCTATATCCGGGTATTCCTTTATTATGCTGCCCAAAGTATCCGAGCCTTCGTCCCCAAACAGTGACGCGTCCGGCAGTGCGCCTATTCCGACGCTGTCCATTACTACTATTATAAATTTTGCCATGCGTTCCTCCGATATGATTATAGCATAGTGAAGGTGCTTTATAAGGACGGCAAGTTAATCTGCACTTAGCTGTCCTGTATATCTTTTTGCGTAAGTATTTCTATATCCTTCTTGGAAAGCCTTGCTTTAGACAAAAGGTCGGGGCGTTTGCGAGCTGTCTGCTCCAATGACATCCTCCGCCTGTATTGTTCCACATTCGCATGATGGCCGGATATAAGAACTTCCGGAACTTTTTCGCCGTCGAAAACCTCGGGTCGCGTATACTGGGGGTATTCGAGAAGCCCGTCGGAGAACGATTCCCCCTCCGCCGATTCTTTACATCCTAATACTCCGCTTACATGGCGTATGCACGCATCTATAAGCACCATTGCCGCAAGCTCGCCCCCTGTTAGAACATAGTCTCCCACCGATATCTCCATCTGTATATGGCGGCGCAAAACGCGCTCGTCAATACCCTCGTAATGGCCGCACAGTATGTTTAGCGTGCTGTATTTTGAAAGCTTTACCGCAAGGCTGTGTGATAAACGCCTGCCGCCCGGAGACATGTAAATATTGAGCATAGGGGCAGCGCTTTTTTGCATAACGTCACGGAAACAAGCATCAACAGGTTCCGGCTTTAATACCATACCTGCGCCGCCTCCGAATGGATAATCGTCCGCCCTATTGTGTTTGTCTGTTGTGTAATCGCGTATATCAACCGTGTTTACCTTAATATGACCCGCTTTAACCGCCCTTGCCCATATGCTAGAGCCGGTTACCGATTCGAACATTTCGGGAAACAGCGTCAATACATTATATGTCGTCATATACTGCCACCTGCGAGAGCGCCTTCGAATCAATAAACATTATACCCTTTTTTGCATCAACGTTCTTTATTACCGACTTAAGTGACGGAAACATAAAATTTCTGGCGCCTTTTACTGCATATACGTCTGCCGCGCCGTGCTGTAGAACATCGCTTAATACGCCAAGCTCAATGCCGTTTTCGTCTTTAACCGTCATTCCAATCAAGTCAACAATGTAATATTCCCCTTCATCAGGCGCTTTAAAATCGTCTCTTGTAATATACAGCGCCGCTCCGGCAAGCTTTTGAGCCTCTGTCCGCGTGTCAATGCCTTCAAAATGCACATAAACAAACGGCGGAGCCGTGCGCAGCACCGAGTAAAGTGCGCGGCGGCCGCCGCCTTCATTTCCTATGTATGCAAACCCGCGCGCCGCAAAATCGTCAAAGTTTTGCGAATATAGCATAAGCTTAATATCGCCTTTAACGCCGTGAGGCTTTATGACTTTTGCGATTTCAATCATGCTCTACAATCTCGACCACATACTTCTTGTCGAATCTTATTGAAGCCGCTTTTACAACGGTGCGTATGGCCTTGGCAATTCGCCCCTGCTTGCCTATTACCTTGCCCATGTCCTCCCGCGCCACCGAAAGCTCTATAATTACTGTTTTTTCTCCCTCGGTCTGGTTTACCCGCACTTCTTCCGGTTTTTCAACAAGCGACTCTGCCATATACTTTACAAGTTTAAGCATACTAATCACCTATTTAATCACGCTGTTTTTTTTAAGCAGCGCTCTTACCGTCTCTGTGGGCTGTGCGCCTTTTTTCATCCATTCAAGCGCTTTTTCTCCGTCTACGACGCATTTTTTGTTTATCGGATCATAGTTTCCAATCTCCTCAATAAAGCGTCCGTCCCGCGAAGAACGGGCATCCGCCACAACTATCCTGTAATGAGGGTTCTTTTTTGCTCCGATTCTTTTCAACCTTATTTTTACCGCCATACTATCCTCCAATAATATAAGTTTTATCAGAAAGGCATACCTTTTATGCCTCTTCTAGCGTTTTTGCCCGACATGCTTTTTACCAGTTTCTGCATCTGTTCAAACTGGGAAAGCAGCCTGTTAACATCCTGCACCTTTGTGCCGCTGCCTGCAGCGATACGTTTTTTGCGGCTTCCGCCTATAATCCCCGGCCGCTGCCTCTCATTGGGAGTCATCGATTTTATTATAGCCTCTGTATGCGCCATTTGCTTTTCGTCAACTTCCATTCCCGAGAGCTTGCTGCCTCCGGGAAGCATGGAAAGCATGTCTCCTATGCCGCCCATCTTTTTTATCTGCGACATCTGGTCTAAAAAGTCTTCCAGCGTAAACTCTGCTTTTTTCAGTTTCTTTTCAAGCTGTGCGGCTTTATCCGCGTCAAAGCTTTGCTCTGCCTTTTCTATAAGCGAGAGAACATCGCCCATGCCCAGTATTCTGTTTGCCATTCGATCTGGATGAAACACTTCCACATCTTCGAGCTTTTCACCGACTCCTGCAAACTTAATGGGCGTGCCTGTCACCGCTCTTACCGATATTGCCGCGCCGCCCCGAGTATCGCCGTCCAGCTTTGTCAGCACTACGCCGTCCAGCTTTAATTTTTCATTAAAAGCCGCCGCTGCATTTACCGCGTCCTGCCCTGTCATTGCGTCTACCACAAGCAGCGTCTCATGGGGTTTTACCGCTTTGGCTATCCGCCCCGCCTCTTCCATCATCTGCTCGTCTATATGCAGCCGTCCCGCCGTATCGAGTATAACCACGTCTATAAGCTTTTTTTTGGC
>CAZSMH010000019.1:0-23336 GCA_964607965.1 uncultured Christensenellaceae bacterium | reverse complement strand
ATGCCCCTTTTGTTTAAGCTTATAAACGCGGCGCCTAGGCCCCTGCCCGCCGCTTTCCCAGCTTGAGCAGACCCAGCCGGACTGTTCCATACAGCGCAGCGTACGGTACAGCGTGCTGATATTAAGCTCGTTTGAGTCAAAACCAAAAAAAGCGAGCTGTTCGGCAAGCGCATAACCGTGAGCGGGACCGCTGCAAAGCAGCTCTAACAGGCAGACTTCCATAAAACGGCGCATATGACCGCCGCATTGTTTTTCCATTATCATATTACACCTATATACTTATCAGCTATATACATTACGCATATAGTTTATTTTATATTATATTATCAACAGGTCAAAAGTCATTTATTAACATACATTTTTACCTTGTAAATGTTCACAGTATAAACTATAATTTAGTAAACCATTTATCTATATGGAGGATATAAAAATGAAAAAAGCCAGCTATGTACTCGGTATCATAGGCGGATGCCTCGCCGTTATCAGTGCTCTTTTGTGCCTTGCGCTGGGTTTGTTCTTGCTGCTTGGAAGTCAGGCGTTCTTTTCAGAATTGTTCAGCTTTATTAACGAGGTAGCCATCCACAATGTCCCATTTAACTTTATAGACGGTAATTTTGTGGGTGTTATAAGCGGCGTTTTTGTATTGTTTACTGCTGTAATTAGTCTTGCCGCAGGTGTTTTGGGGCTTATAGGTGCTGTGTCTGTTAATAAGAACAATGTTAAAGCAGGCGTCCTGATGATAGTCGGTGCGGGACTTTGTTTAATTACCCCCGTAATAGGGTTTTTCCCGATGGCGCTGCTTTTACTGGGCGGCATTTTTGCTCTTGTTAAAGAGAAACCTGAGCAGGACGGACAGGTACAGTAACAAAATAACAATAATATACGTATAAACCTTATTAAATAATTGACATAATACACTTTTTAAATATATAATTTGAAAAAGGTATATGACCGCTTAGTTTAATGTTGCTTTGCGGTTTAGAGAGATTTTTATTGAAAATTGCGGCTGTAATAGCCGTTAATATTTGGGGCGCAAGTCCCAAATAATGCGGTCCGGGCGACTCCACTTATTTGCACGGATGCGTAAAAGAAAAGGAGGCATGAAACATCCGCATCGGCTTGCGGTGCAGCAGTGTGGAGACCTGCTGTAAAGCCATCGTCACTTATGCGGGCGGTGGCGAGCTGCGCAGTTAGCGGAGGCTGTGCGCGGCAGAGCTGTACAAATGGCAAACGTAACACTAAAAAGCGTCAAAAAGGTATTTGACAAAAACGTGGTCGCGGTGGACGACTTTAATCTTGAGATTAAAGACAAGGAGTTCATCGTACTGGTAGGGCCTTCGGGCTGCGGAAAGACCACCACGCTTCGCATGGTGGCAGGGCTGGAAGAAATAACGGAAGGTGAAATATTCATCGGCGATACGCTGGTGAATGATGTCCCGCCGAAAGACCGGGATATCGCTATGGTTTTTCAGAATTACGCGCTTTACCCTCACATGTCAGTGTACGAGAACATGGCTTTTGCACTGAAACTTCGCAAAGAACCAAAGGATTCAATCGATAAAAAAGTAAAAACTGCAGCGGAAATATTAAATATTACCGAATTGCTGCAGCGTAAGCCGAAAGCGCTATCCGGCGGACAGCGTCAGCGTGTTGCCATAGGGCGTGCCATAGTGCGCGAACCTAAAGTGTTCCTTATGGACGAGCCGCTCTCAAACCTTGATGCTAAACTTCGTAACCAGATGCGTGCGGAAATCATAAAAATGCGCGAGCGTGTTGACACGACATTTATATATGTGACGCACGACCAAACAGAAGCGATGACGCTTGGTGATCGTATAGTCATTATGAAGGACGGGTTTATTCAGCAGATAGGGACCCCGCAGGAAGTGTTCAACCACCCCTCCAACCTTTTTGTGGCAGGGTTTATAGGCTCGCCGCAGATGAACTTTTTGCCTGCGGAGTTAACGCTGACAGGCGGGAAATACGTTGTGCGTATTCAGGAACAGGATATTGTGCTGTCTGACAAGAAACAGGAGTATTTTAAACAGAAACGCCAGACGCCATGCAGAATAATGATGGGCATTCGTCCTGAGCATTTAGCAGTGGTGCCGGCCGAAACTCCAAACAGCACAAAGGCAAAAGTGGACGTTTCCGAAATGATGGGCAGCGAGGTGTATCTGCATGTCAACGTTGGCAAAACCGATATGGTTATACGCGTTAAAACTAATGATATAAGCAAATATTTGTTTGAGCCGGGGAAAGACAATTATATTTATTTTAAAGTTCCGGCTCCAGCAGTTCATCTGTTTGATACATCTACCGAAAAGAACCTTGCGTAAGCTTTAAACATACATATAAACGAAGGCCCCGGCGAAAAAACCGGGGCTTTTAGTTCCCAACCTTCGGTTTATGGTTTTATCCGTTCCGCCTTATATATTAGGTTAAGTCTATCCGGCACGGCCGCCCCATACTTTGCGGCAGGCAATTGCTGTTATCGCAGCGGCAACCGCTATGCCGCTAAGAGTGATGAATATAAGTTCTGTTATTGTAACCGACGGGGCTTCAAGCGCTTTGGCGCGAAGCAGAGCCTGCACCGCTACGTCTATATCCGCCGAATCATCTTTTGCAGGCGTATTGAGCACTCCGGCAGCGTTACTAAGCAGCTGTGATGTTATAAAATAACTGGAACAATGGTATATATCGAATGATACATAACCGTTTTCATCAACAACAGCCTGCCTTTTGCCCTCTATTACATCCGAAAGCTCGTAGTAGTAATAAAGATAAAGCGTTTCACCCGGGCTGTGCCCCGAGACGGGGAAGCTGTATTTAAGGGGGCAGGGGAGGTCGCCCGAATACGCGAAGTGAAGCTGGTATTCGTCAAGGCCGTTTGCCGCGGCAGAAAGCGAAGGTTTTTTTACCGTTGATACGGAAAGATCTATTTGTGAAAAATCATCCGGCAGCTCGCCTACGCTTTTGCCTTCTACCGTGCAGGTATACTTGCCGAAATCCACATTGAGAGCGGCACCGCTTTTCTTTAACGCTAACAGGACATCGCGGGAAAGGCACGCAGCCTGTTGTGCCGGCAGTTTAAGAACGCTGCCCGGTGTGAGCGCCTCTATGCTGCTTAACAACGGTTCTTTATCGGCTGGCGCCGCAGCGATATCCGTTACAGGAGTTTCCGGTGCAGCAGTATCCGGTGCTGGGGTTTCCGGAACTTTTGTCTGCTTTGGTTTGCTTGTCTTTTTAGGTTTATTGGCAGCCGGTTTGCTTACAACGGCTGCGGTATACTTTTCCTTAAAATCAACATTGCCGATAATTTCTGACTCTTCACCAACCTCTTGATATTCGACTTTAACAATAATTTTGCCTGTTTGACCGGGCTGCGCATCGTTTTTTACGCGAACGGTAACAGTCTCGGAATAAGTGCCGCTGTTGCTGCCGCTGCTGATGGGCAGGAGAATGATTTTTCCACCGGAGTCAATTTCAAAAACGCCCTCCGCCGATACTTTGGCTTTTCCTTCCGTACATGATGAGAATGATACTGTATAAGTATAAGTATACTCCTCACCCGCATATACCTCCTTCGGACCTTTGATTTCGGCATTCGCGCCGGCTGAGGCGGTTGTAACGCAAAAAAACGATACAACAATAACGGCAAGCGTAAATACCCCTACACGCTTTTTCATTTTATTTTTCTCCTATTTAATTTCTTAAAAGAAGTCCCGAAGTGTTTGAGCTGTGTTTTAGCTATACACACGCCGCCCGTGGCTGAAGGATGAATCGTACCTGCCACAAAAACGGCTGATGACCACGCCCTTGTACGTCGCCGTAGAGTGAATAAAATAGCCGTTGCCAAGATATATTCCGACATGCCCGATTTTGCTTAAATCACTCGACCAGAAAAACATAAGGTCTCCCGGCAAAAGGTTTTGTTTTTCGACATATTTCCAATAAGGGTATTTGCTGTACGTATTAGCGCTGCAACGTCCTATTTTATATCCGGCTTTGTTAAGGCAGTAATGAACAAGCCCGGAACAATCATATTCGGAAGGGCCCTCCATGCCGCCGACATATGGAGCCCCCATCTGTGCAAACGCGGTATCAACGTATTTTTTTATTTTTTGATTTTTTATAGCGGGAAGCTGCGGCATGAACCCCCCGACACGCTTTAGACCAAGAATACACAGCCGTACCTGAGTATAATCGGATATGGTTATCTCCCCGTCTTTATCTACATCTGCAGCGGTTTTAAAAATTCCTTTTAGCTCTTTAAGCCTTAAAATATCGAGCCTTGCCAGAGTGTAGTCGGATATATCAACCCTGCCGTCGCCGTTAGAATCGCCTTCGACGATAATATTGAGTTTATCCCGTAACGTACCGCCAATTACAAGCTCAACGCTCATACCGGTACAAACAGGCTTATCCGCGGCAGTGAATAATTTATTGTCCTTGGTATACAGTTTTAAATCTGCCTCGTCGGCATTAAGGCAGGCAAAGAATTGGTTGGAGTAAGTGTTTCTGCCGATTCCCCTTATAATATCATCGCTGCCGATGTCATACCCATCGGAGGATATTGCGGCGCTTTTTACATATACGGTGCATGACGCTTCAAAGCTGTCGTCCGGCGCTGATGCGGTAATAACTGCGCAGCCTTCGGATACGGCGGTAACCGTGCCGTCTTCCACGGCAGCAGCATCGGTATTATCAGAGTGCCAGACAAGCCCTTCGGTACCGGCGCATTCAAATGCATATACGTCCCCCGGGCACATTTCGAGCGTTTCCGGCAAAGCAATATCACGCAAGTCCGGTTTTTGGGGAGAGTATAAAACCTCGCAGCCGCTAAGCGTTTCGATGACAGCCATCGCGTCGCTGCCGTCCGATATGTCAATATAGTTGTTTCTGATATCAAGAAAACTAAGGTTTGAGAGAGAACCAAGAGGACCGATGCCGGTGATAGAATTATCGCTTAAATCAAGAGATTCGATTCCTGTTAGGTATTCAAGCCCGGTTATGTCTTCTATTCCAAGCCCGGAAAAGTCAAGTGAGCCTGATAACGCGCCAAGTGCGTCTGCGCTAATCTCGCCGCTTTCTATTATTCCAAGAAGCGCCTGCTGCAACGCCGAATCCGGTATTATGGATTCTTCCGCGGCAGCAGCCGTAATGAATACTAAGAATATAAAGAAAAGTAAAATAACAACAGCAATATTTTTAATAAATCTACGGAGCAATGGCATGCCTCAAAATCATGGATTATATACTAATAATTTTACATGTTAGCTTACGTTTGTCAATACAAAGATTTTTTAATCCAGCTGTAAATAGGAAGCGCTCATATATGCTGTTGTGCCGCCGTAGCTAACTTTGTGCCAGCTTGAAGTCGCAAACCTTTTCGTTACCTGTATGCGCGCCCCTTCGGGCAGCGAGCCTATTATATTGGAATCGCTGGAGGAGCTTGCGCTGCTGCGCACGTTTATACACCGTGAGCCGTAAGCAGTCGCGTTGGTGGGAACGAACGGCGCTCCGTTGTTTATAGGTTTTAAATTGAGTATATGCAGCCGTATACCGGTATAGTCGGAAATATCTATAGTATCGTCCCGGTTGACATCCGCCTTTTCAAGGCTGCCTTCCGGAAGCGTTTTCAGCTCAAGTATATGCAGGCGCACGCCGGTGTAATCGCTTATGTCTATTGTTTCATCGCCGTTCACATCGCCGAGCATTATGTCGCTTTCAAAAACGGGCGTAAGTACAGGAGGGGTTATTGATGTTTCCTCGGCTATGTGTGTGCCCTCAAAATAGAACAGCAGTATTTCCTGACAGGTTTGGCCGCCGCCGCCGTCTTCGGCTGCCTTTGCGCGCTGCTGGGCGCCCCGCTGGCTTAAACCTATGCCATGGCCGTAACGCCTGCGGTACAAGCGGAATTCTGTTTCGGTTTCTTCCACTGTAAGCAGCCGTAAATTAGTCGAAGAGAATACGCAGTATTCGCCGTCCTCATCCTGCAGCTTGTGCATATCTATATCGAAAGTTACCGATTCGGGTTCGGGGCTTTCCTCCCGGGTATCTAAAACTCTCATTGTTATGTTTGCCATGGTAAAATCGGGGCACGGGTTAGTGCCGCTGTAATCGTTACAGATGCCATGATTCCCGTCGTGGGTGTGTGTTGTAAAGCTCTCAAAGCCAAGTATCCCAATTTTAGACAAGTCGCTTGAAGAGATACCGGGAAATGCCGAAACTTTTAAAAACTTCTCTATCTTAGCGCGCCTTTCCGCAGCATCGGAGGGCACTGTCATATCGCCGTATTTGCCGCTCGAGTACTGTATTTTGGATTCGGCAGTAATAGTTTTTGGAAACACTATAAGGTTCTGCAGGCTGGACGGGTTTATAATATCAAACTCGTCATATTTTATTATATGGTAAGGCTTTCGCGCATTCACAGTCCAAGAGTGCTGCGGTATTTCTGTCCAGCCGCCGTTGGATGCGGCGTAAAACCCCTCGACATACTCAATGATTGTGTCGTCGTCGCGTTCGTATTCGCATTTTAAAACCAACCCTTTGGTTTCTTCCACTGCCCGGTTGGCGTTTGTATAGGAAGGCGTATATCCTTTATATACCTGATGGCTCGATGTGTCGTTTATGTCATAAAGGGAGGAGGACGAGGCACTTGACATTTTGTTTACCGCATAGGTGCGCGCGCATATTGCCTGTGCTTTTAATGCCTCCAGCGGAAAACTGTTGGACATCTCATGCGGCACTACACCGTATAGGTATTCCTCTATGTATAAATGGTTGATAAGCTGTATTTTGCCGCTGTTGCAGCGTATCTGCATATCCCCAAGGTAAGCGCACCAGCCGTTTCTCGAGTTGTCGTGCCAGAGAAAATTATTGCGCCCTTCGGTGGGGGCATGCTGAACAAGCCGTATGCTTGACGCTGATATAACCGGGATTGTTTCTTTGGCCCGGTATAAAGCAACTTTGCTGCTCACTATTTTAGCGGTATATAAATCCCGCGCCAGCGGTATATCATTTATACTGTAATTTCCGTCTACAAAGAATTTAACCTGTGTGCAGCCGGAGGGTACGGAAAGCAGAACGCGTATTATTGAAAAATCATTGTCGGCTGCAAGCGCAAAGCCGGACGCAGCAAACAACGCGGTGAGCGCAATTATTATGCATAACAAAAAGCTGACAATTTTTTTCCTCATCGTACCCCCTCCGGAGAGGTCACTTGTAACAGAAATGTAACAATATCTTTAGTCACTTATACCATATATCACACAAAAAGTACAGTTAAAAACGTATAAAAATGAACTTGACAAAAAATATGCAATAATAATGCACCGTTTTAGGTGTAAACACCGAATGTGCGTGTAAACAGATAATATCCGAAGCACAATAATAAAACATAACCAAACAACAATAAAAATAAAATAATAAAGTATTGACAATAGTGTATAACGCACAGTATAATACCGTCAGAGGTGATTTGAATGGATGATATAAAGGACATAGTAACCGGAATGGAGCAGGAACTAAGGCGCGGTACGATGACGCTGTGCGTATTAAGCCGTTTAAAGTCGCCTAAGTATGGTTATGCGCTTGTCGAAGAGCTTAACGCAGCAGGGCTTTCAATAGAGCCCGGAACGCTGTATCCTCTTTTGCGCAGACTGGAGTCTCAGGGGCTGCTTTCAAGCGAATGGGAAACGTCCGGACCGAAGCCGCGCAAGTATTATATGCGCAGCGGTCAGGGGGAGCAGGTTTTCTCCCTATTGTGCGGGGAATGGGACAATATGACAAAAACCATTGATAAACTATTGGAGGGATAGTGCAATGAAACCGAATGAAATGATTGACAGGTATGTATACGATGTAACGCGGCGGCTTCCGCAGGCACAGCGCGCCGATATCGAAAAGGAGCTGCGCACGCTTATAGAAGATATGCTGGCTGGGAAGGAAAGCGAAAAGGATGTGACTTTAGTGCTTATAGAGCTGGGCAGGCCGTCCGAACTGGCAGCAAAGTACCGCGGAACAAAAAGATATCTTATAAGTCCGGCAATGTACAGCACTTATGAGCTTATAGTAAAGATTGTGCTGCCGTGCGTGGCTTTCGGTATGATGGTGGCGCACGCTGTTATGAACATAACAAACCCGCCGGAAAGCGTGTTTGTGGCGGTAATGTCTGCCATAGGGGCAGTTGTGATGGCGATGCTGCAGGCTTTCGCTATAGTTACGCTTATATTTATAATAAACGAGCGCTACGGGAAACCGGAAAAGTGGACCCAAGTGTGGAGCCCGCGCGATTTGCCGGAGGTGCCGCGCGGCAGCGAGATAATCAAAAAGAGCGAGCCTATTGTATCGCTTGTTTTTTCAGTGATTTTCCTCGTTATTATCGTTACCATGCCGTGGCTGTTCGGTATAGGTTTTGGTATGCCAGAACCGTGGATACCAATATTTAATCTCGAGGCGCTTGCCGGAATGATAGGGCTGGTGTTGCTTATGATCGGCTCCGGCATATTAAAAGAAGTCATAAGGCTTATTATAGGGCGGTACAATATAAAGCTGGCAGTGAGTGTTGCGCTGCTGAATTTTCTGTCGCTGGCGCTCGTCATAATAATATTCGGGAACCCCGATGTATGGAACGCAGGATTTATGACGGCTATGCGGGAGGCGACCGGAGCGGAATGGTTTACAGGACAGACTGCGACTGCTGTCTGGAGGCTGTTTCCGACTATAATAATAGTGCTTACCGCAATAGGAACTGTTTTTGAAACTGCGACAACTCTTTACCGCGGTATACGCTATAGCATAAAAAGCACTATGTAGACTAAAAGCATGCGGGAGTGCGCATATGCGCTCCCGCATAACATATTGAAAATTATTTATAAAATATCAATGGAATGTATTAAAAACTAATAGAAAACTCTGTTTTCACCGTTACGATTTTGTCCGCTCCGCTTGTTGCTAAATAGATTTATTCAAAGCTTTTTTCTGTAACGGTTCTTAATATTTCCCGTAATCTTCATCGTCCGGCAGCATTTCTATGTAGTTTTCTTCCCAGCTGTTTTCCGCAAACCCTTCCGGATTATCGTTATCACTGCGCTCTGCCGAGTCTACAACAGCAAGGCCTTCGGTATAATCGGGATTATCGTCATCAGAGTTTGATATATTTTGCTTTAAGCTAAAACGGCTTACCATGTTTTTAAGGTTTTCCGCCTGAGCTGCAAGTTCTTCCGAGGAAGCTGCTGTCTCCTGAGCTGTGGCCGAGCTGCTCTGCACCACTTGTGAGAGCTGCTCTATTCCTTTATCTACCTGCACTATGCCGGTTGCCTGCTCGTTTGATGCATTGGAAATTTCTCCCGAAAGCTCAACCGTTTTTTGTATGACTTCGACAATACTCGCAAGAGCAGCAGCCGTTTCGTCTGCAATTACTGTGCCTGCTTCCATTTTGTTTATAGAGCCTGCTATTAACTCGGCCGTCTGCTTTGCGGCTTTTGCGCTTCTTGAGGCAAGGCTGCGTACTTCTTCCGCAACTACGGCAAACCCTTTCCCGTGAACGCCTGCCCTTGCTGCTTCCACCGCCGCGTTAAGAGCTAAAATATTTGTCTGGAAAGCGATGTCGTCAATTACCTTTATTATCTTTGATATATTGGCGGATGACTCATTTATTTCCTCCATGGCACTCTCCAGCAGCTTCATTTTCTCGTTGCCTTTTGAAGCGATATCCATAGCCTCAAGAGAGAGCGCGTTGGAGTCTGATGCGCCTTTTGCGTTATTCTTTGTCTTTTCAGAAATTTCCGATATAGATACTGTAAGCTGTTCTAACGCACTGGCCTGCTCGGTTGCACCGCGTGAAATAACCTGACTTCCGTTCGAGAGCTGTGATGAGCTTACCGCCACCTCTTCGGAAGCTATATTAATCTCATTTAATACCTTGTTGAACGAATCAATACTCATGTTAATAGATTGCTTGAGTATTGCAAAGTCGCCCTTGAACTTTGAATCTATACTAACGTTTAGTATACCGTTGGATATGCTGCCCAGAGTATCAGTTATTTCACTAATATAGTTTCTAAGCGTTTCTACGGTATCGTTAAGCGCGTTTTTAACTATGGCAAAGTCTCCGGCGAAATCACCCTTAACGCGCACGTTAAGATTTCCCTGCGAAAGATCGTTAAGCACTTTAGAAGATTCGTATATAGGGGTAATCATGGAATCCAGCGTTTTGTTGATACCCTCCACAATCTCCCGGTAAACGCCCTGATGTTTATTCTCATCCGCACGGACAGACAATTGGCCTTGCGCCGCAGCGTCTATAAGCATTTTTGTATCGTCAGAAAGCGTTCTAATTGATTCAAGTATTGTCTTTATAGCTTCCCGCATCTGTCCGATTTCGTCTTTTGAGGAATTGCCGGAAATATCGAATTCAGTATCTCCGGCGGCGAGTTTCTTTGCCCTTACCGTAAGTTTATTAATCGGCTTGCTTATACTGCGCGAGAAGAAAATACCTGTAAGCACGGCGAGCAGAAAAGTAGCGCATATCGAGGCTATGGTAAAAGATAATACGCCCGATGCTTTGCTGATATTTTGTGCGTTTATACTTTCAGCCTGGTATGATAAATCCTGCTCAAGTTTTTCTATGCTCTGCTGCAGCGTGTTTTCTGCTTCGTTCAGATTGCTCAGATATGATACTCTGCCTATAATTTGCTGAAACACGTCATCCGATTGCGCCTTGGATAATGCCTGGTTTGCAATATCCTTATATTGCTCGAAAGCATCTTTCAATTCTTGAATCTGTGAAGCATCTATTGTATTGATTGCCGCAGTCTCGATATCAGAAATAGTATGCGAAACCTCTAATAAATAATTATCCATTGCAGCCAAAAGTACGGGAGCAGAATGGTCATCACTATCTGTTAACAGCAATTTTCTGAACGTATAGGCAGCGTCTTTGAATTGGTTATTAACATTTCCTGCGCTTCTGACGGGAAGCAGTATTTCCTCGTACATTTGCCTTGAAGAAAAACCAAGCTGCTGTATGCTTGATGCCGCATAACCGCCCACTATGGCGCACAGCAAAGCTATAAGCAGAAAGCCCGACAATAGTTTGGGTGCTGTTTTTATGTTTCCGAGAAACCGCATTCTTTTCTTTGGTTTGCTTGAGTTTAATTTGCTGGTAAACTTACTGAACAGCGGAATATTCATATTTTCACCTTTAATTGAATAATTTGTTGTTTTATTAATCTATATAAACCTATTTAGTTAGTTTTAAGCAAGAAAATATGCTGCAAAGTATTTGTGCGTATATGTATAAACGGTGACAAAGGAGCTTGCCGGTGGTATAATTTTTAAAAATAAGACGAATATTGCAGGAGGAGAGGATGGAAAGAAAGCAAGCAGCGGTAGCGGTGCTAGGCGCAGGCGCCATAGGCGGCATAACGGCGGCGTATTTGAGCCGTGCGGGTTATGACGTACAGATAGTGTGCAAGCACGAGGATAAAGCCAGGCAGATTGTCAATGAAGGGCTGCATATAATCGGGGTGCGCGGAGAACACCGGGTTAAGATGAACGCTGTGGCAAAGGCGGAGCAGCTTTCCGGCAAGAAGGATATTGTGCTTATTGTTACAAAAGCTTACGATATGCCGGACGCGGCAAAAAGCGTTTTAGGGTTTTTAAAGGAGGACAGCACAGTGGTATCCATGCAGAACGGCATTTGCGTGGAGACACTGGCGGACATAGTGGGAGCGCAGCGCGCCGTAGGCTGCGTTGTGGGCTGGGGCTCAACCATGCTGCCGGACGGTACGCTTAATATGACGTCTGAGGGAGATTTTGTAATAGGCGGATACCAGCCCGAAAAGGACGTAACCGCATTGAAGGAAGTGCTTGACAGCGTGATGTATACACGCATATCCGACAACATAGTGGCGGATTTGTATTCAAAAATGATAGTTAATGCGTGCATTACTTCCCTTGGTGTGCTGACGGGCTTAAAACTCGGGCAGATACTGAAAAAAAGAGCTGCACGCAATATTTTTATTTCTATAATACGCGAGGCGGTGGCAGTTGCGAATGCTATGGACCTTGTTATAAAACCGTACACTGGAAAGCTTGACTATTACAAGCTGATAAGCAAAAACAGCCGGATTTCAAACTTCAAACGCCATTTAGTGATACGCGTGATAGGCTTTAAATTCAGAAGGTTAAAATCATCTAGCCTGCAGGCATTGGAGCGCGGAAAGCCAACCGAGGTGGATTATTTCAACGGTTATATAGCCGCCAAAGGAGCGCAGTACGGCGTTGAAACGCCGGTAAACACGCGCGTTGTGCAGATGATAAAAGAAATAGAAAACAAAAAACGCGCTATAGATATCAGCAATCTGCACGATGACGGGCTGAAAGGATAACGGCAGAAACACAAAATAATTACAGAGCGGCTGCTTTTGGGATACCCGTATTGCCCAAAAGGCGCCGGATGCATTAAAAACGCCGCGATGACAGATTTAATTTTGAGCGATTGTGAGCGCGGCTTTATCTAACAATTGATATAACGAAAAAATTGGCGCACTCGAGGCGCTTATTTTTTTGCCAAAGGAGGCGGATTTTATGCTGACAGGAATATTGATTGGAATGGCGGCTGCTGCAGGGGCGGCGGCGCTTTGTGCTGTGTGTTACATAAAGGGCAGAAACGACGGGCAGAAATTTAAAGACCAAAAATACGGAGAGGATTCGCGGGAGGAGCATGCGCTTATGAAAAAATACGAGGCGATAATAAGCTTTGACCCTTATGGTGGACAAATATGAGCATAACCAGAGCATGGCAGGAATACGAGCAAGGTGTCGACTATAAAACGCGCATAGGGCTTTACCGCACGGTTGACGTAAACGAGCGTTTCTATGCCGGCGACCAGTGGGCAGGCATACCGCACGAGGGGCTCCCTACTCCTGTGGTAAACTTTATACGCTACGCTTCGGTGTGGAAGATAGCGGCAGTTACCGACAGGCGGCTTTGCCTTAAATTTATGGCCGAGGGGGTAAGCGACGGCGACGATATAAGCGTATATGCAAGGCAGATATCCGCGTATTGTGATTATTTATGGGAGCGGCTTAAAATGGACTATATAACCAAGGAAGGTTTAAAGCAGGCCGCTATTACCGGCGATTATGTGCAGTATTTCTACTGGGACGCGTCTCTTGACACAGGCCAGGCGGTTGCCGGAGATATAGCAACGCAGCTTATAGACAATGTGTGCTACTATCCGGGCAACCCTAACAGCGCCGACGTGCAGAGCCAGCCTTACATAATACTATTGTTCAGAGAGCTGCTTTCCAAGGTGCGGCAGGAGGCGCGGGAAAACGGCTGTAAAAATGCGGATGAAATCACCGCGGATGAGGACAACGAGTTCACATCGGGAGACCGCGGCAAGATAGAACTTGAAGACGACGGAAAATGCAACGTGCTTTTGAAGATGTATAAGAAGGACGGCAGCGTGTGGTGCGAAAAATGCGTAAAAAATGCGGTGGTGCAGCAGCCAAAGGATACGCGTTTAACGCGCTATCCCATTGCGTTGATGAACTGGGACACGCGTAAAAACTCGTGCCACGGCGCAGCGGAAGTGACGGGGCTTATACCGAACCAGGTGTTTGTCAACAAGATACTTGCATTATCGCAATTAAATCAGATGCAGCTTAGTTTCCCGAAGGTTGTTTACGACCGAACGCGCATACGCGAATGGTCGAACAAGGTTGCGGGCGCAATAGCGGTAAACGGCGATACGGCAGGCGCGGCGCAGTATCTTGCTCCGCCCGGAATGTCGTACGATGCATGGCAGGGATTAAACGCAACGCTTGAGACGACTATGCGAATGATGGGCGCAAATGAAGTGACTTTGGGCAATATAAAAAACCCGGACAATACATCGGCGTTTATAGCAACGAGGGACGCGGCTCTGGTTCCGCTGCAGTCCCAGCAGGAAAGGTTTTATGCATTTATTGAGGATATAGGGCTTATATGGCTTGACTTTATAAAACAATACTACCGCGCCGGGCGCATGATACCCGTTGAGCAGGACGGGACGCGCGTATTCGTCCCGCTGCCGGATAATGTGCTGCAGGAGTATACTATGCGTCTTAAAGTAGACGTCGGACCGTCGTCCATGTGGAGCGAGGTGCAGGTAATAAAAACGCTGGACAACCTTTTAAAAGGCGGGAAGATTACATTAAAACAGTATCTGGAGCGTATGCCGGACGGGTATATACCATTAAAAGAGGAACTTATAAGGGAGGCGGAGCAGAGGGAGGAGCAGCCGGACGTTATTGCATAAAATGCCGGAAAAAATGCGCGCAGGATAAGAAAAAAATAAACGAGGGGAATAAAAAGCGCATAAAATAAATCAGGGCTGTTGCCTTATATATAAAAAGAAAGAAGGTGAAGCCCACGGAAAAGGATACCTTGAAAGAAGAACTAAAAGAGACTTTTGAGCGGCTGGGTACGGCAATTGACAAAGACTGCTCGATATTATTAAGCAGAGTGATAGAAAAGACGGCAGAGCGCCAAAACGGGCGCATCGAAAGCTTAATGATCAAATAAGCAGGGCGCGCGTGGCGATGGCTGAGACGGAAGGCCAGATAGATGAAATAAAAGCTGTAATGCAGGGCGAAGTAAAACTCGTATATGAAATGATAAACCGTCTTAATGAAAAGATAGAGCGCATAGAGGCGAACACATCAAAGGAGCAGAATTCCAAGACGATGTGGCGCATAGCGCTTATAGCGGCGCTGCCGGGATTGATATCGGTAATAATAAAACTCGCGGAAGTGATATCGGGCGTATGATTTACGCAGAGGGGCTGCGATGCCGCGGCTCCTCTTTTATATGTAAATTATAAAAGCCGCAAAGAAAAAAGTTCGGAATTATACCATGGCATACAGCAAACACTTGTGCTTGGTAGTGTTGAGGTAGCAAAAAAATATTTTCGGATAATGGAGTTCACACTAACTCGGTAGAGAGTTTTTGGGCGATATTAAAACGTGGCGTATACGGAATCTATCATCATGTTTCAATCAAGCACATGCAAAACTATATTAATGAGTTTTGTTTTAGGTACAACAACAGAGGACAAAACATGGTTGATATTATTTTGGCTCAAGCTATATTTTGAGCGACAGTGAGCGCGTATAATTGGAATATAAAAAGTGAGAGGGCAATAAAAATGGTTGAAGGAATGTCAATAGAAACAGCAGAAAAAGTAAATGAAATATTAGGTGTACTTAATAAAACAAGCCTATCTAATGCTAAACAAATTGCACAGGAGCTTGTGAAAATTATTGATATAAGGATAGAAAAAACAATTAACCGCACTCTTGTTTCTGACTAACGTTCTAATCTCTCTTTTAGCCAATCAAGCGTGTTTTGGTAAGTTTTTACATGTAGGTCGAAAACCTTTTGTATAACTATAAAATCTTTTTCGGTTATAAAGTCAGAAAAGCGATTATATAATTGAGTCGGTGTTAGTTCTTCTTTTGTTGAAATATACCAATAAGTATCGTATGCTTTTTCGTGTTCATAGTTCTTAATAGCATTAATAATTTCTGCATTGTCACGCTGTGGCTTTAAGTCGAAAGCAATAGAGAAGACTGCCATTAAAAATATACCCCTTATCTACATATTTAGGGTAATTATACCACGGATAGACAAACAAGGACAAACAAAAAGCCGCAAGCACCGAATAACACCTACGGCTTAGTGCCCTTATTTGTTTACCTTAGACGCTGTGTGCGATGACCTCTTGGCACGAGGATTTCGCGGCTCTCGTGTATTCGGACACGGGCGCTCACAACGATGGTATCACTTTTGCAGTTAAGGCTCTGCAAATTAGCCCATAAGTTGATACCGTAACTCAAATGCCTTGGCATGTGACAAGATTGTTACCTAAGGAACGGGGCGGTTTCAAAAGTTTGGTCATAGGACATCACCTCACAATTTGGAATCGCCCTAAAGGCTAAACAAATTATATCAAAAACAATGTATATACTCAATAAACAAGCGCTTAAAAACCACTAAAAAAGCATTAAACACCATAAAAAGAAGAAAGAAGGACGAAAAACGGAATAACCTACTTTATGTTAAGGGATATATCCAAAAAAGTTTTATCCAAAAGGCATCTTAGTGCCTTTTTAAATACCCAAAAAACAGGAGGAAACAAGTATGGAAGAAACAGCCCAACCACAGGCGCAGACGGCAAACCAGCCGTATACACAAACAGGCACCGAGGAGCAGGAAGAAGCGTTCTTAACGGTGCGCTACAACAAGGAAGAGCTGCCTTTGTCCCGTGAAGCGGCGGCGGAATATGCTCAGAAGGGCTTAAACTACGACAAGATAAACGGCAGGCTAAAGGAAGTTTCGCAGAAAGCAGAGGAGTATTCGGATATAAGCTCTCTTGCACGCGATATGGCGCAGAAAACAGGTGTAACCGAAAAAGAGGCGCTTGTCGCGCTGAGGCAGAAAATCAGCGAAGAGAGCGAGAAACAATCGGCGGTAAACACTCAGCTTGAGGATTTTATAAAAGCGTACCCGGATACCGATCCGCTTGCTCTGCCTAATAGCGTGATAGATGAGTGGAAAAGCGGAGTGCCGCTGTGCGATGCATACGCAGCTTATGCGCTTGCAGCGCACAGGCAGACACAGGTGCGGCAAACCAACGCACTAAATGCCGCAGCCAGCATGGGAGGCGCGCAGGGAACCGGAGCGGCTGCGCCAAAGCCGCTGTCAAAAGATGTGATTGCGCATATGTCGCCTGCGGAGCTGGAAAAGAACCATAGCCGAATATGGGCATTTTTAACGGGACAAAAAGAATAGAGAGGAGAAAACAATTTGTCATACGAAGGTTTCAGGCCGGAAATTCTGGCGAAAGAGCTTATGACGGACAGGGGCAGAGATTGTGTTTTCAAGAATCTTTGCTACAAAGGCCCGATAATAGGCGAGATAACAAAAAAGGGCGATGTACTTCGCATTGCGGGGGTAGGGCGCCCGACGGTTAAGGATTATACGCCGGGCGAAGACATAACGCTTGAGCAGAAGAAAAGCTATAATCAGGACCTGTATATAACCGAAGCGAAATATGTAAACGTGGAGGTGGACAGGGTAGATAAAGCACAGGCGCAGGGAGAAGTGTTCGGTGTTGAGGTGCGCGAGGCAAAAAAAGCGCTTGCGCAGACGCTTGACGAATACATTGCCGGTTTTCACGAGCAGGCGGGCGGCGTTATAGAAAATACAAGCTGTACTTCAGCTTCGGTGCTTTCTACTCTGGCTGAAGCGGAACAGGCTCTGCTGGAGGCGGATGTGCCGTTCGAGGAGGAAAGGTTTCTCGTTATATCGCCGGCCATATATACAAAGCTTGTGCTTGGAAAGATAGTGTTCCAGCAGGCGAACGCAGAGGTTTTCGGCAAGGGGTTTAAGGGCAGTTACTTAAACTTCGGCGTGTATGTGTCTAACTCTGTAAAAAAGACGGGCGGCGTTCATCACTGTATGGCGTTTACGAGACAGGCGATAGCTCTTGCAGAACAGATACCCGCCAGCATGATAGAGCGCTACAAGCCCGAAAAGACATTCGCGGATGCTTTTAAGGTGCTGCATCTTTACGGCGGCACTGTTATACGTCCTGCCGAGCTTATACGCGTTGACTTAACGACCGCCGAAGAGACGGAAATTTAAGGGGGTAAAAAAATGGCGAATGTTAGCGTATTTGATATGGGCGCAGGTTTACCTGCCGTTTTAGAGACAGCAACTGTTGCGCCCGCGGCTGCGGAGCAGCAAGTGCCGTGCAGGAAAGATTCGAGGCTGTGCGTAAGGGTGTGCAACGCGGATGAAGAGACGGATGCTTTAGTACGGATAAAAGCGGGCGGTGGCCTGCGGGCGGCGCTGGGAGATAAGGATATAACAGTGGGCGCAGGAGAGACGGCGTACATAGCGCTTTGGGATACCGCGCGCTTTAAAGACATGGAAAGCGGCACGGTAACGGTGCAAATACTCGATACGGACGGAGAAGAGCTTGCCGAACTTGCGCTTGCCAATATATCCATAGAGGCGGTGCAGCTTTAGCAGCGCAACGGCCTTTTGGGGGAACGCGGGGCGGATAACACCCCGCCCCTCTTTTTTTATCAAGTTTTGGAGGTGGATGCTATGACGGCACTGGAAGCGTATGAAATGGCGCTTGCGCTTATTGACCAGACGGAAGGCGCCGATACCGCGGACTACGCGGCAAGGGCTCCCGCCGTAATAGATGTGCTGCAGCGGGAGCTTGCGTTCTATGAGGGCATCGCGGTAACAAGGCGTATTAAATCACTTGAGGATACCCTGGAAATAAGCGAAGACGCCGCGGAGCGCATACTGCCATACGGGCTTGCAGCAAGTTTCGCGCTGTCGGATAAAAACGGGGATATGTATGCGGACTACAGCGCCATGTACCGTTCGCTTATACGTACTATAAGACCGGGCGAAGCGGACGCCGCAGACGAATACGGCATTTTGACGGGGCTTTAAGGAGCGCAGCGATGGAAAGAATAAGGGAGATAATGCTGCCCGAGCTTAACGGCGGGCTGAATGTAAACGATCCGGAATATACGATACTAGACAGCCAGAGCCACGATATGCTCAACATGTGGTATAAGGGAAAATCGCTTGTAAAGCGGGACGGGCAGGCTTTGGAAGACTGCGGTATAAACGATAAAGTGCTGTGCATATCGCCGCTGTACTGCGGATATTTCGCGGTGCATGCGGGGGAAAACCTTTACAAATGGCGCGGCAGCGAAGCGGTGCTGATAAAAAGCGGCATTTCGCAGACGTCCGGAGTGTTCTGCGAGTTCTGCGGCGCGCTTTATTACCTTGACGGAAACGAGATTTGGGAAATAGCTCCCGATTTTTCGGCAGCAGCGGCGGATGCTTACATACCGGTTGTTATGATAAACGCGCTTCCGGATATCTCGGGCGGCGAGGATAACGAAGCGTACAACCTTATAGGCGCGGGTTTTTGCGTCAAATACAACGGCGATAATGTATCATCGCTGTACAAGCTTCCGCAGACCGGGCTTGACGAAACGGCTTTATGTGTTAGCGTCGGCGCGCAGGATTTGACCGAGGGAGTGCATTTTACGGCAGACAGGCAGGCGGGCAGCGTTGACTTTAGCTGCGGCACAAGCCCGCATGGAGCGCCCGCAGCCGGAACAAACAACGTATGGATTACGGCTTTCAAGACAGTTGCCGGCAGCAAACAGAAAATAGCCGGGTGCAGGGCGGCTGTTTCTTTCGGAGGGGAAGCTGCCGGAGTTTTCGGCGGCACAAGAGTTTTTGTTACCGGAAACGCGCTTTATCCGCGCGCTTACTGGCGAAGCGATTTGGGGCACAGCGTGGGCGGCGGCATGCGCTATTTTCCGGATACGGGCGAGGAGTATTTAAACCAGAACAACCAGCCGATAACGGCAGCGGCAAAGATGGGCGGAGAGCTTGTAATATTCAAGCAAAACTCCATTTTCGCGCTTGGTTATGTGTTTGACGGCACGGATGTTTTTTATCCGGTAAGGGAATGCCATTCCGCCATAGGGTGCGATATGCCCGGCAGCGTTGCGCTTATAGACAACGCTTTGGTGTTTGCGCATTCGGAAAGCGGCGTGCACATGCTCACGTCAACCGACAACAAATCGGAAAACGCCGTAAAGCCGCTTTCCGCCAATATAAACAAACTGCTTCTTGGCGAGAGCGGTCTTTGCAGCGCGTGCTCGGCAGACCATAACAGGTATTACTGGCTTTGTGCCGGAGGGCACGCATATCTTTGGGATTATGAGCAAACGCCGTATTACGACTTTGCGGATTACAAGAAGGCTCAGCGAAGGCTTGCCTGGTACAGGTTTGACAACATATACGCAAACGTGCTGTGCCCTGACGGCGAGACGCTTTATCACGGAAGCTCATCGGGAATAGTCAAGTTCTGCAAAAACAAAAACGACTTCGGAGAAGAATACCGCGCCTATTTTACCAGCAAGGCTTTTGATTTAAAGTGCCCGGAGAGGCTAAAGACTTTTCTGCGCGTATATCCCAGCTTTGCAGGAGAAGGAAATATCAAAGCGCAGGTTACGGTATCAAGCGAGAACAGCGATGTTTTCTGCCGCCGGTGTTTTGATATCAAATCTTTTTCGTGGCGCGACTTTAACTGGAGTGCGTTTACATGGGACATCATCAAGTTTGCGCGCACATTTGTGATGCGGCTTGCCATGCGCCGCGCGGCTTACATACAGATTACGGTTTCGGGCAGCGAGAAAGACAGAGACGTTGGAATATCGGCGCTTAGAATAGAATACTGCTTTAACAGCAAATTGAGGAGGTAGCGAAAATGGCGTTTGACAGAATGGCGTTTAATCCGCCGACAGGGTTATGCGATACGGCGCAGTATCCTGCGTCGCCAGAAAGCGAAGCACAGGCTAGGCAGCAGGTTCAAAGCGTATCCGACCAGCTTAAGGATTATATAAATTTAACTTTTCTGCCGCAGCTGGAAAGCGCAGTTGCCGGGGATTGCGGCGCAAAGAAAATTGGCAGCGAAGAGATACAGGGAGTTGACGGCACGGATGTGCTCTCTCAGATTGAAAGCTTAAAAGCGCAGCTTGACGACGTATCGGCGGGCAGCGTCAGCGACGGCTCTATAACCGAGTCTAAGCTTGCCGAAAACGCCGTCACGCAGACCAAAATAGCGGACAGCGCAGTGTGCAGCGCGCAGATTGCCGAAAACGCCGTTACTGAAGCTAAAATACAAAACGGCGCGGTCAGCACAGCTAAGATAGCAAACCAGGCAGTAACGGGAAATAAGATTGCGCCGGCGGCAGTATCTTCAGACCATTTAGGAGAAGGCGCGGTTACCAACACTAAAATTTTAGCGGGCGCGGTTTCCGCAACCAAGATTGCGGACGGCGCCGTTACCAAGACAAAGCTTGCGCAGAATGCGCTGGCGTGGACGCTTGTGCTTGACGAAGCCTTAAACACAGGAAGCGGAAGTATATCTATGGCGAATCAGGCGGGAAAATCCGAGATGTTGATACAGTTAAGAAGCAGTGACGGTATTGTAGCATACGGCGCCGCGGCGGCCCCGCTTAATTCGGAAGGGCGTACAATGCCTTACATGCATGTTATAAGCACTTACAGTCCGGCCGATTTTTCTTTTGATTACCGCATGGTGACCGTAGGCGCAGCGCAGATAAGCTATACGTCATCTCGCGCGGAGACTTTGGGGGGATCCACCAATCTAAAACGCATATGCGTGTTTACAAGATAAACTACCAGACAAGGAGGGCTTTTAATGAGAGTAGCAACAAAAACACTAACTGTATACGGCACAGACTGCAAAAGCGTTATAGGTACGCTTTGCTGCGGAGACGCGGTGCGTGTTGTAGAACAGACAAATAAAGGAGCGTTTATATCGTATATAACGGGGTTTATAAAGGCGGAGGATTTGGGCGCGCTTTTAACGGCGGAGGAATGGGAGAGGACGGTAGACGAAAAGAGCAAATTCTTAAGCTTTATCGCCGCGCAGGTGGGCGCGCTGTATGTAAGGGGCGCGCAGGGGCAGCTTATGACGCCGGAGCTTATAAAAAAGATGGAGGATACCGAGGCTAACATAAAACGGGTGATGGCAAGGTATGAGAATAACGTGAAGAAGGGGCTTTCGCTGCTAGGCTACGACTGCTCGGGGCTTATTGTCGCGCATCTTATTTCCGCAGGGCTTATAGGCAAGGATAAGACCGCCAACGGGCTTTACCGAGACGAATGCTGCGATATTGCAAAAGAGGCGCTTTGCGCCGGAGATTTGGTTTTTAAAAAGGAGGCGGCTAGCACAAGAATGCACCATGTGGGCGTGTATATGGGAGACGGCACGGTGGTGCATGCCAAGGGCAGAGATTACGGAGTTATACGCAACAAGCTTTCTTCGGAAAAATGGAACCGCTTCGGGCGGCTTATTTGTTTCGGCGGCGCAGCAGAAGCAGGGTATTACCGGCTGATAAAATATACGGGCAGGCCGTACCAGAAAGGCGGCGATGTACTCGCAGTGCAAAAGGCGCTTGAAGATTTCGGCTTTGATACGGGCGGCATAGACGGTCTTTACGGACCGAAGACTAAAAAGGCGGTTAAGGCGTTCCAGGCAGCAAAAGGGCTGGCGGTGGACGGCATAGTCGGGCCTGTTACATGGGCTGCGCTTTTTAATACGGAGGATTAGCATGCAGGCGGTTATAACAGGCGTGGCGGTAGGAACTATAATGGTGGCGGTAAACGCTGTGGTTTCGGCAATAGCTAAGGCGAAAAAGAAGGACAGAAACGAAGCCCTAAGCCTTGCCGAGAACACGCGGCGCATACATGCGCTGGAAAAACAGGCGCAGGAGACAAAAGAGCTTGCAAAGCTGACGCTGGCAACATGCGTTATAATAGGCGACGGCATGGTGCAAAGCGGCATAAACGGAACATTTAAAAAGGCGTTTGCGAAATTAAAGCAGGACGCGCTGAAAATGCTGTGACTTTTACCCCCGGGGCTTATGCTTCGGGGGAAGGGTTTATTCATAATTTAGCTTAGTATATAAGGTTTATCAATAAAGCGATAGGAAATACTTTTGGGTTGACTAACCTTATAGGAATTCATCTATCTTATTAAATCTTCTAAATCAAGGCGCACACTATCTATTGCATTCCGGCAATAAGTTGCGTCGTCATCAAGTTCTTCTAGTTTATCGTAGCACTCACTAGCCTTAGTAAAAGCGGTTAGTATCATGCAACCATCGAAAAACTCACATTCCTTGCCCATACAATCTGATTCTCTATTTTTAGTTGATATTATTGGACATATTGCCATTAAGAACTACCCCTTTTTATTCGATATATATAGTATAGCAGAAATAGTTTAACATATCCAACATAATATAGCGCATTTTGTTACTTAGTGTTATAATGTGTCTATTGAATTGTTGGAGAATTTAATGACTGAATATTATGACATAAATAACCTCGATAAGTCCGCATATAATGTAGGCCATTTAAATCAAAGCGTAATAGATTTGCTGGGGTTGGGTATTAAAGAAACAAAAATATTGTTTGCAAGAGCACAGATACTTTATACAAAAAAGCATGAGTGTGATTATGATAATTACTTCGAATATAAAACAAGTACAGAAATGGCACCAGACATAATTCTAGACCCGGATTATGTTGGTGTTCATCCCGATGGTCGGAGCATTAGGTATGTAGGAGGGAAAGATAAAAAAATACTTGTCGCTATTCGTTTAAAAAGCATCGGTGATCTGTGGGTAAAATCAGT
>CAZSMH010000018.1:22328-24552 GCA_964607965.1 uncultured Christensenellaceae bacterium | reverse complement strand
CGGTGTGCAGGGCAGGATTATCTGTCACAGAAAGAGAATTCTTAATAAAGGTAAGAAGGACAAGCATGGGGAGGGTTTTATGGAAAAACGCTATATTATGGGTATAGACCAGGGTACGACCGGTACCCGGGCGGTGCTTTTCGACAGGCAGGGAAACCCATGCGCGTCGGCGTACAGCGAGATAAAACAGTTTTACAGGCATCCCGGCTGGGTTGAGCATGATGCTGCTGAATATTATAAAACCACAATGGAGTGCGTGCAAAAAGCGCTTTTAAATGCAAACGCTTCCGCCGCCGATATAGAGGCAATAGGCATAACCTGTCAGCGCGAGACTACAATTATATGGGATAAAGACACGGGCGAACCGCTTTGCCCTGCTGTTGTATGGCAGTCGCGCCAATCAGCGCAAATCTGCGAGAGACTTAAAGAAAAAGGCTGCGAAGAATACATAAAACAGCATACGGGGCTGCCGGTAGATGCCTATTTTTCCGCGTCAAAAATAAAATGGCTGATGGAAAACGAGCCTGATGTAAAGCAGAAGATGGACGAAGGAAAGGCAATGTTCGGCAACGTGGATTCGTGGCTTATATATAAGCTTACGGGCGGAGCGGTTCATGCTGAGGATTACTCTAACGCATCCCGCACTTTGCTGCTTGATATAAAGACTTTAAAATGGGACGAGAACATACTCGATTTGCTGCAGATTCCCAAAAGCATACTGCCCAATCTTGTACCCTCAAGCGGGGTGATTGCTCATACCAGCAAGGATGTCTTTTTCGGGCAGCAGATACCTATAGCCGGGGATGCCGGAGACCAGCAGGCTGCATTGTTCGGGCAGGCTTGTTTTTCTCCCGGCATGGCTAAAAACACATACGGTACGGCGCTTGCTGTACTGATGAACACAGGAAAACAGCTTATATCTAGCAAAACAGGTCTTATGACGGATATAGCTTGGGTTGCGGACAATGCTGCGGAATATGCTCTTGAAGGGCTGGTTTACAGCGGAGGGGCAACGGTGCAGTGGCTTCGGGACGGGCTTAAAATAATAAAGACGGCGGCAGAGTCGCAAGAGAGAGCCGCAAGTGTTGCCGATACCGGCGGGGTGTATCTTGTGCCGGCGTTCACCGGGCTTTGCGCTCCTTACTGGGATATGTACGCCCGCGGCACAATAGTCGGCATAACGCGGGGCACAACGGACAACCACATAATACGCAGCGCTCTTGAATCAATAGCGTACCAGACGCGTGATTTACTGGAGTGTATGCAGAAGGACTCGGGGGTAAAAACGCAGGTGCTGCGCGTGGACGGCGGAGCAACAGCAAATAGTTTTTTAATGCAGTTTCAGGCGGATATTCTGGGGATACCGCTGCAAAAACCCGTGGTGACAGAAATGACAGCGCTGGGGGCGGTCTATCTTGCGGGGCTTGGAACAGGGTTCTGGAAGGACAAATACGAAATAGAAAAGCAGTGGCAAATAGAGCGCACTTACGAGCCGAATATGAGCGAGGATGAACGCGAAACGCTTTATGAAGGCTGGAAAAAATCAGTGCAGCGCTCTTTTGGCTGGGCAAAATAAAAAGGAGATGGTTATTATCAATAAAACATATTCACCGAAAGGCATAGCAAAATATATCGACCATACACTGCTTGCCGCCGATGCGACCGAAAGTCACATAAAAACGCTCTGCGCCGAAGCGGTAAGCTTTGGATTTCCCGCGGTTTGCGTAAACCCGTGTTATATTTCTTATGCCGCAAAGCTGCTTGCCGGCAGCGGAGTGAAAGTTTGCTCGGTAGTGGGTTTCCATCTTGGCGCTTTAACCTGCGATATGAAAGCGGAGCAGGCTAAAGCGTGCATAGCATTGGGCGCAAAAGAGCTTGACATGGTGGCGAATATAGGAGCGGCAAAATCCGGTGACTGGGCTTATGTAGAAAAAGACATAAAAGCGGTTGTGGATGCGGCAGAAAACAGGGCGGCAGTAAAAGTGATAATAGAGGCATGCCTTCTAACAGACGAAGAAAAGATAAAAATGTGCGCTGCGGCAAAAAATGCAGGGGCGAACTTCGTTAAAACGTCTACAGGCTTGTCAAAAAGCGGGGCTGAAGTGCATGACGTAAAGCTGATGCGCGCTGCAGTAGGCAGCGATATGGGCGTGAAAGCGGCAGGCGGCATAAGAAGCTATCAGGATGCTGTAGCTATGCTCAAAGCCGGAGCCGACAGAATCGG
>CAZSMH010000018.1:0-22228 GCA_964607965.1 uncultured Christensenellaceae bacterium | reverse complement strand
ATAGCCTTTTTTTGTGCGGTAATAAACCCTTACTGTTAATCATACACATATTCCATGGAACAAAAGATTGAATGGCAAGAGGCGTTGCAGAAATACCTGCCCGCCGCACTCTTGAGCGCTTTGAATAAAATAAGAAAAGATATCGCAATAAATGTTGAAGAGATACGGCTCCGCGCAAGCCGTCCTCTTATGATATACACGTGCGATAAAGGTTACTGCGTTAAAGAATCCGGCACGCTGTCTGCAACTGACGGAATAACGGTGTCGGAGAACGATACGGAACAGACGCTGCAGGCTATAACCGGACGCTCGCCCTATGCGTTTAAAGACGAGATTAGTATGGGGTATATAACGCTGGAAAGCGGTATACGCGCCGGGCTCGCAGGAAGCGCGCTTGTTTGCAGCGGCATTGTCAGAGCGTTTAAAACGGTAGGGGGTATCAATTTTAGAATACCAAGAGCAAAAGCGGGTATAGCAAGGAAGCTTTTGCCCTTTATATCTGACGGCAAAAAACTGTACAGCGCACTTATAATATCGCCGCCGAGGCTAGGCAAAACAACTCTTGCGAGGGATATAGCGCGCTGCGCCGGAAGCGGCATAGGGCTTGCGCCTTGCAGGGTATCGCTGATTGACGAGAGGCAGGAACTTTCGGCGTGCATATATGGCCGCCCGCTTTTCGATGTAGGCAGGGAAACAGATGTCATATCGAATGTACAAAAACACACGGGAGTATTTATGGCGCTTCGTTCGCTCTCTCCCGATGTTATCGTGACGGACGAGATTGGCAGGAGCGATGATTTGGAGGCAATAAAGGAGGTGGCCAACAGCGGAGTGGTTATGATAGCTACCGCCCATGCGCCGGATTACCAAAGCCTTAAGAACCGGCTTTTCTTCAAAAAGCTTTGCGACGAGAAAATATTCGATTCGTATGTGGTGCTGTCGGCTTCTCTCGGGCGCATAACGGTTGCACAGATTCATGATACACAAGGAAGAGGCAGGCTGCTTAGCCCCATGCTGTTAAAATCAAGGGAGGCAGTATGAAACTTTTGATGTGCGCAGCAATTATTGTTGTAAGCGCTGCAATAGGCCGCCAGTTTTCCGTCAAAATGACACAAAGGCTGTTGTTCTTCAGGGAATATCAGTCGGCGCTTACGTATCTTTCGGATAAAGTTGTGGGTTTGAATATTGAGCTTTACAAAGCGCTTTGCGCCTGCAAAAACGACTATGTGCAGCCTTTTTTCGATGCCTGTGCGGCTGCGCTGCGTGAAACTCCCCAATTAAATCTTGACTGTATTTGGCGCAAGTGTTTAAACAGTTACAGCAAAAGTTTAAGCTTTCTTACAAAAGAGGACATGCGCTTTTTAAGCGACGGCGGCGCTGCGGCGGAAGCGCTTTGCGCGAATCCTAGTGAACGGCAGGCAGCGCTTTATCTTAAAAGGCTGGGCGTACATCTTGATTTGCTGGAAGCAGAAAAAAATAAGAAATGCCGTATTTACAACATGGCCGGACTTCTAGGCGGCCTTATGGTTGCGCTGCTCGTTATATAAAGGAGGTAATAAGCGTTGGATATAGAGCTTATTTTCAGAATAGCGGCAATAGGCATACTGGTTGCGGTGCTCAATCAGCTTTTAACCCGCGCCGGACGTGAAGACATAGCGACAATGGCCACTATTGCCGGGCTTATTATCGTGCTGCTTATGGTAGTAGACCTTGTAAGCAATCTGTTTGACAGCGTCAAACGGATATTTAACCTGTACTGAAAATGGAAATTCTAAAGATAGCGTTCATAGGCGTTATTGCCGGCGTGCTGGTCGCTGCGGTACGGCAAAAACAGCCGGAACTAGGCATGCAGACCGGAATTGTCGCGGGGCTTATCATTTTTATATATGTTTTAGATTACATAGTAACGGCCGTTGATTACGTAAAAGACATTGTCAGCACTTATTCCATACCTATGGACGCCATAACAATAGTAATAAAAATTGTGGGTATTGCGTATATATGTGAATTTGCAGTGCATGTATTAAAAGACACGGGCGAGAACGCACTGGCTGCAAAGGTTGAAATTGCAGGAAGAGTGTTTATCGTAGTGCTCTCGCTGCCGGTATTAAGCGCTTTTATGAACATGATACTAGGAATGCTGGGATAATTATGAAAATAATGCTGGCCGTTTTTATCCTTTCATCTGTTTTTATGCTTATACCAAAATCGGCACAAGCACAAGACTTTATTGAAGAAGCTATAGAACAGCAGATAGAAGAAGACATAGAGGACAACATAAACAGTGCAATCTCATCTGCCGATTTAAAAGAAATAGAATCATATTATAAGATGTACGCTTTACAGCTTGAACCGCTGACCGGGGGAGATGATTTCAACAGTTTTCTAAAGATGCTGGCAACTGGGGGAGCGGGGTTTGATATTTCAAGCGTATTTTCGCTGGTATTAAGCTCATTGTTTGCGGGTATAAAGCAAAGCCTTCCTGCGATTATACAGATAATTATAGTTGTTCTTTTGTTCTCGGTGATAACGCATTTTGCGCCTTCATTCGGCAGCACCGGGGTATCAAAGGCTGCGATCACCGCACAGTATGTAATAATAGGCGCTATGACAATCAGTATACTGTCCTCTGCGTTTTCGTTAGGCACAGAAACGATATCAGGCATGACTCAGTTCACGGCAGATTTTTTTCCGCTGCTTATTGCCCTGCTGACAGCGCTGGGAGGCATCACAACTTCTGCTATATTAAGCCCCGCGACGGTGCTGTTAACTACGGGCATATCCTTTTTTTATAAGAGTTTTGTTCTGCCGGTGGTTATAGTGCTTACGGTCTTAACAATAATCAGCCATTTTTCCGCAACAATAAAACTTACTGGTTTTTGTACGCTGCTGAAAAGCGTTGTCAAATGGGCAATAGGCATAAGCTCCACGGTGTTTATAGGTATTATTATGATACAAGGGCTTTTAGGCTCAACGGTTGACGGCATTTCAATAAAGACGGCGAAATATACAATAGACAAGTTCGTGCCTATAGTAGGCGGAATGATATCCGATTCCGCAGACGTGCTTGTATCGTGTACGCTTCTGGTAAAAAGTGCAGTAGGCATATGCGGCGTAATAATAATAATCGGGATAGTAATATCGCCTCTTTTTGCCCTTCTGGCACATTATTTTGTGTTCAAACTTGCAGGCGCGGTGATGGAACCAATATCGGGCTCAAGCATCAGCAAATTTGCGCAGGATGCTGCAGGCGTATTGCTGCTGCTGTTTGCGGCACTGGCCGCTGCTGCCATTATGTTTTTTGTAACAACGGCGGTCATCATAGGTGCAGGCGGAAGTAATGTAATGCTAAGGTAGGCTCTTATGGAATCATTTATATTGTCATGGGCGGGCTCTGTAACGGCTGCAATATTAATAGGTACAATAATCAGCATGCTGCTGCCGGAAAGCGGTATTAAAAAGTACGTTGCGGTTGTTACGGGAGTGGTAGTGACTATGATCATACTGGCTCCCGTTGCCAGGCTTTTATCCGGAACCGACATATCAGAAACGCTTGAAGATGCATTCGCCACCATGGAAAGCGGCGAAGTTTTTGATTATGACGGCGCGCAATACAAGGACTACATTTACCGGTTATACGAGGTATATATAGAGAATGACCGCAATAAAATTGAATAGTGAAAGGAAAAGAATATGTCAGACTCACGTATTGAAAACAAAAAATCCAATGATATGTTATCAAAATTTAAGCAGTTGGATGTAAAAAAAAAGATACAGTATCTTATTATAATACTGATTGTAATAGTTATACTCGCTATCTACTTTGCATCTGCAGGCAAAGAACAGCCAAGTATTGAAACTTTGGACGAATCACCCGTAACGGTTACGGAAAACGAGGACACGACAGAGCAGAAGCTTAAAAACATACTTTCCAGAATAAAAGGCGCGGGCGAAGTTGAAGTAATGATAACCTATGAAACGGGAACGGAAATAGTGCCAGCTATAAGCGTAGATACACAGACCACCACAAAGACGGATACGCATGATAACGGCACCAGCACGACGGACACGCAAAACTCGCAGAGCGAGGTTGTGACAGTAGGAAGCAGCGGCGGCAGCAGCGCGCTTGTAATAAAGGAGAAAAGCCCGTTGGTAAAAGGCGTTATCGTCGTGGCGCAAGGGGCCGATGATATAGCGGTTAAGCTTAACTTGTTAAAAGCCGTTCAGACGATTTTAAACGTCGGCCCGCACCAGGTTGACGTATATAAAATGAAATAAAAAAGGGAAGTGAAAGTATAATGGATAAAACAAATGGTATAATGAAAAGCAAGGCCAAATATTTGCTGCTTGCCGCTCTTATTTTGGTACTGGCGGGCGTCGGCTATCTGAATTTTGCTCTAGGAAACGAAGCCGACAATACGGCCGCAGCCGGAACTACGGATGCAGAGGAAATCGAGGGTGCGCTTTCCATGGATGACCTTGCAGTGATGTCTTCCAAAAACTATTTTTACGATTATAAGACAAACAGGGAGAGTGTGAGGGAAACCGAAGTCGCATATCTTGACAGCATAATAACGAATGAAGTAAGCGATGCGGAGACGGTGAAAGACGCGCAGAGCCAGAAGATACAAATAGTAAAAAATATGGAATCAGAGCTGACGATTGAAGGGCTTCTTATGTCCGCCGGGTTTGAGGATGCAATAGTTACCGTTCAGACGGGCTCCGTAAACGTAGTATTAAAAAAAGAGGAAATAACTAAAGAAGAGGCGGCAAAAGTGCTGGAAATCGTACGCAAGGAAACAGGAGAACCCGCTCAGAATATTAAGGTAATACTGCAGGGCTGACATAAAAGCTTTAAAAGGCGAATATTTACTAATTGGCAGATTGTAATCGGCTGCACTGTCTGTTATAATTTAAGCATTAATTGATTGAGGTGAGTTGTTTTGAGCGCAAATGAAATGAACACACGGGAAGAGCAAAACGGCAGCATCTCCTTTGCTAATGACGTTGTAGCAACGATTGCGGGTTTAGCGACGGTAGAAATTGAAGGCGTTGCCGGCATGAGCGGAGGGCTTTCGGGCGGCCTTGCGGAACTGTTGGGAAGAAAGAATCTGACAAAGGGCGTAAAGGTTGAGATTGGCAAAGAAGAGTGCGCGGTTGACGTTTTTATCGTTGTGGATTATGGCGTAGAGATTCCGGCAATGTCCGAGAAGATTCAGGCCAGCGTTAAAAAAGCTGTTGAAACGATGACAGGTCTGCGCGTAGTAGAAACAAATATACATATTCAGGGTGTAAGAATCGCCAAAGAAACAACGGAAGACAGCAAGCGCGTTCACTAAAAAGGATTGGGGTACAAATGATGCGTCTTTTTTTGAGATTTTTGTTGGCAATATACGTATTGGCAGTGCTTTTCGTTATAGGCGTTGCCCTGCTGTGCGTATGGGGGATTATTGATAAAATCCATCCGCAGTTCTGGATTGAAATGCTTTACGAAAACAACACTGTATTCTGGTCGGTTACCATAGGCGGCATAGTAGCTATGCTGCTTAGCATTACGCTTTTGCTTTCGGGGTTAAAAAAGCGCAAGGCCAAGACAGCCAGAGTCCGCATCACAGAAAGCGGCGCAATTTCTATAAGTATATCTGCGCTTGAAGAGATGGCAACGCGTTATCTGGCAGGTGATGCTGCAATAAGGAGCGTAAAAGCTTTTGTGACAGTCAGAGACGGGAAGTTAAATATTACGGCGGTGCTGTCAGTATCAGAAGGTACAAATATACCAGAGGTGTTAAGCGCGCTGCAGAACGGCTTAAAAGCTCATATAGAACTGCTGGCAGGCATTGAGGTTTACAAAATAAAGCTGCTCGTCGAAAAGACGGCGCAGGTTATAAAGGCGCGTGTCGAATAGTGGATTTTTTTAAGTTTTTAAAACAAAAAAAAGGACTGATAACCGGCATCGGCCTCGGTTTTTTAGTGGGTGTTCTGATACTATCAATAGGTTTTTTCAGAACATTATTTTTGGCGATATGCATAGGAGTAGGCATTTTTTTCGGCACACGCAACAGATTCCGAAAAAAACTATTCGAAATATTGGACAAGATATTGCCTGATGTTTTTAAATAACAGGCGGAGGTTGATTTGAGCAGAAGATCGGCGCGGGACACCGCATTCCGTTTATACTATGAATACGCCATTACAGGCGAGTTTAATCCAAAAACCATGATAATAATGCGAGATTGCTTTGAAAAAGGCATGAACGAAAAAGCCTGGGCATATGTGATGAGAATGATAGAAATATATGAGAATAATTGCGAGGCAGTTGACAAAGCCATATCTTCGCACTCAAACAAATGGAGTATAAGACATATTGCAAAGGTTGAACTGTCAATACTGCGCCTTGGCATATGCGAGATTGCATTTTGTGACGACATACACGAAAAAATCACGATTAACGAATGCGTTGAACTAGCAAAAAAATACGCATCTGATAATTCTGCCAGTTTTATAAACGGTATACTTGCGGCTATTGTTGCCAATAAGAACAAGATTTATGAGACCGTCTGAAGTATTTATTGCTGTGGATACAAGCGCTTATACCACGTCCGTTGCCGCATATGCAGACGGACGTGTGCTGTTTGACGGCAGAAAAATGCTTGAGGTCCCCAAGGGAAGCAGAGGGTTAAGACAGTCGGAAGCTGTATTCGCGCATATAAAAAACCTTGAATCTTTGTTTCGTGAGAAGGGCAATTGCATTCATAATATAAAATCAGTTGCTTACAGCGAAAAGCCGTGTCCGAAAGACGGCTCTTATATGCCGGTGTTTCGCGCAGGCGTATCGCACGCCATGGCGATTGCGTATGCGGCAAATGCAAAGCTTTTCCCGCTTACTCATCAGCACGGGCATATATACTGCGCATTTCTAGACAGTAATATTCCCGACGGACATTACGGCGCAATGCATATATCGGGCGGAACGCTTGATGTACTGAGCGTTTGCATAATAAACGGCATAGTACGTGAAATAAAACAAATAGGCGGAACGCTGGATATAACGTGCGGGCAGCTGATTGACAGAATAGGAGTTAAGTCAGGGCTGCCGTTTCCGTCGGGAGAAGAGGCAGGTAAACTCTACCGCGCCGGGGCAGAAAAACTTTGCGTTAATGTTGAAGGATTGTACGCTAATCTTTCCGGAGCAGAGACACAGGCTATAAGCCGCCTTGAGTCTGGCGAGGATTCAGCGTCCGTATGCAGTGCGGTTATTGACTGTGCAGCGGAAACGTTAGCCAGACTTGCAAAAAATGCAGCCGCTGCATACGGGCTTTCGCAGTTTATTTTTACAGGAGGAGTTATGCGCAGCGATATAATAAGGGCATATATTAAAAAGATATGTGCAGAAAGCGGCATAGGCTGTATATTAGTACGGAAAAAATATTGCAGCGATAATGCCTGCGGTTTAGCTTTTGCGGCGCAGCTGCTGTATAAAGAAGGAGAACAGATTTGAGCAATATTATTGATGGGAAGACAATTTCGGCAAATCTAAGAGAAAAACTTAAAATCAGAGTCGAGGAGTTGAAAAAGCAAGGCATAACCCCGGGGCTTGCGGTAATATTGGCCGGGGACGACCCGGCTTCTGCGGTTTACGTTCGCAATAAAGAGCGCGGCTGCGAAGAAGTGGGTATACATTCCGTTGTGCACCGTCTTGCCGCGGATACGCCTCAGGACAAGCTTGTATCTCTTATACACGATTTAAACGGTGATAAGTCAATTCACGGCATTCTTGTTCAGCTACCTTTGCCTTTTGGTCTTGACGAGCTGGCGGTGCTGCGCGAGGTCAATCCGGATAAAGACGTTGACGGTCTCCATGTTGTAACTGCCGGGAGGCTGCTGGTAGGGGAGAAGTGCTTTATACCGTGTACGCCTAAAGGGATAATTCATCTTATAAAAAGCACCGGCACCGATATTTGCGGCAAAAATGCTGTTGTGATAGGCCGCAGCAACATGGTAGGCAAGCCCGTTTCGCTGCTGCTTATGGCAAATAACGCAACTGTTACAATGTGTCACTCGCGCACAGAAAATCTTGCCGTAATATGTGCCGGCGCCGATATACTCGTTGCAGCCATCGGCAGGCCGGAAATGATAACGGGAGATTATATTAAACCCGGCGCTGTTGTAATTGACGTTGGCACAACAAAAATTGACGGCAAGCTTAAGGGCGATGTGCAATTTGAGCAGGCATGCGAAAAAGCGGGGTATATTACGCCCGTGCCGGGAGGAGTGGGCCCGATGACTATAACAATGCTGCTTGAAAATACCGTGGAGGCCGCTAAGCTTTATGGCTGATATAGTATTCAGCGTCACGCAGGTAAATGAATACATAAGCCGTAAAATGTTCAGCGACCCATTATTAAGCCGTATAAAGGTAACGGGCGAGATAACAAACCTTGTTTATTCGTCAGTTGGTCACGCTTTCTTTTCGTTGAAAGATGAAAATTCGATGCTTGGCTGTATTTTATACGATTATTACGGACATCAGGATAAAGATGAGCTGTATGACGGCGCATCGGTAGAGATTAGCGGACGCTTATCGTTTTACCGAAAAAGCGCTTCGGTACAGCTTGTCGTTGAATCTGCCGCACCGCGTGGAATAGGCGATTTGTTCGCTCGTTTTGAACGCACACGGCAAAAGCTTGCGGAGGAAGGACTGTTTCTCGAAGCACATAAAAAACCGCTGCCTTATTTTGCGGTTAACATAGGAGTAGTTACATCGCCCTCCGGCGCAGTTTTGCACGATATAATTAATGTTGCGACAAGACGGTTCGAGGGCGTTAGCATAACAGTGTATCCGGTTCAGGTGCAGGGACAATACGCAGCGTCCGATATCTGCCGCGCAATTGCTTATTTCAATGAAAATATGCAGACGGACGTAATAATAGTGGCGCGCGGAGGCGGCTCGTTTGAGGATCTGTCCGCATTTAACGAGGAAAGCGTTGCGCGTGCCGTTTATGAATCTAAAATTCCAATCGTTTCTGCGGTAGGCCATGAGACAGACTATACTTTGTGCGACATGGCGGCAGATTTACGGGCGCCTACGCCTTCAGCGGCAGCGGAGCTGGTCGTCAAGGAAAAAGGCGCGCTGTGCGAAATGCTAAAAGAGTATAAACAAAAAATAATACAAGGCCTTGAATATGTGATCGAGTCCAGCAGTAAGAGGCTCGATATGTGTAAAAGCACTCTTTCTATATATACTGTTACTGCAAAGCTTTCCCAGGTTAAGGCGCAGCTTGATTTTTCATTAAAACAGATGATAAGCGCCATGGCAGCCATAACCGGGCACAATCAGATGAAACTCGAACAATACCGCGCTCTGCTTTACAGCTTAAACCCGCGCAGCATACTGGAGCGCGGCTATTCTATTGTATATGACCAGGAAGGAAGAGTAGTTAAATCCGCGGATGCTGCCGTCGGAAGCCTTGAGATAGAATTTAAGGACGGGAGAGCCGCAGCAACAGGGAGGGGCAGATAAATGGATAATTTTGAACAGGAACTGCTCCGGCTTTCGGATATTGCGCAGCGCTTGCAATCCGGGCAGGAGGGAATAGAAAAAAGCATAGAGCTTTATGAGCAGGGGGTAAGCCTTGCTGATACGCTGCAGAAAAGGCTGGAGGAATATAAGGCTAAAATCGAAATAATAAAAACCGCAAACGCCGATGAATAAACTGAAAGATATAATAGACAACCGGCTTGAGCAGCTGATGGATAAAATGTGCGAGCCCGGCATTTTAAAGGATGCTATGTGCTATAGCCTGCTTGGCGGTGGAAAAAGGCTAAGACCTGCACTTTGCCTTATGTCGGCAGATATGTACGGAGGCATCGAAAAGGCTCTTGATTTCGCATGCTCCATAGAAATGATACATACTTATTCACTTATTCATGACGATCTTCCGGCGATGGATAATGATGTTTTGCGGCGCGGAAAGCCCACATGCCATGTGGTGTTCGGCGAAAGCTTTGCAATTCTTGCCGGTGACGGGCTGTTAAACTGCGCTTTTGAAACAATGCTGAACGCCGCGCTGCAATATGACAAATCCGCAGAAAATTATTTTAAAGCAATGCATATAATAGCCGGGGCTGCCGGAGTTAAAGGCATGGTAGCAGGCCAAGCGGCCGATATTTCTTTTGAAGGCCAGGGGCTGGATTTAAACGCGCTTAAATTTATACACAAAAGAAAGACGGCGGCTTTAATAAGCGCTTCGGTAACCTCGGGTGCGGTGCTGCTTGGCGCTCCCAGTAAGGAAGTATCGGCGCTTGAAACGTACGGCAGCAGCATAGGGCTTGTGTTTCAGATTGTAGACGATATACTAGATATCAGAGGTGACGAGGAAACGCTCGGAAAATCAACGGGCAAGGATGAGACATCAAAAAAACTGACGTTTGCACGAGCTATGGGAATAGAAGCTTCGCGGGATATTGCACGGGAAAAAACCAAAGAGGCAAAAGAAGCTCTTGCGTGTTTCGGAAGCCGCGCCGATAAGCTTGCCGAACTTGCAGACAAGCTTCTTTATCGGGACAGATAAAAAAACGTTCCAATAATAAAATTTTTTGAATGTGCCGTAACAGGCGCTTTTTATTTTCTTTGTTAGTTTTATTTAATAGGCAAAGACCTTTTAAGCGTTAAGAATTGGCATTTTACGGTGTATGTTAACGAAAAGCATACACCTTTATTTGGCTGCTAAAACCCGGTTTTGAGCGGTATAAAAGCATTTTTGCATGGCAATGCTAGTCATATCAAAACGACCGGGGAGATATTGCATGCTGACTAACAAGGTTGAAATCTGCGGTGTGGACACCTCAAAACTGCCAGTGATGAAGCCAAAACAAATGACGGAAATGATGCTTAAAGTAAAGGCCGGAGACAAGCAAGCGCGCGAGGATTTTATTAAGGGTAATCTGCGCCTTGTGCTGAGCGTTATACAGCGTTTTTCCGGGCGAAAAGAAAATATGGACGACTTGTTTCAAGTAGGCTGTATTGGCCTTATAAAAGCCATCGATAATTTTAACGTAGAGCTGGGAGTGCGGTTTTCAACCTACGCAGTGCCGATGATAACGGGCGAGCTCAGGCGATACCTGAGGGATAACAACAGCATACGCGTATCACGCTCTTTAAGGGATATCGCTTACAAAGCGCTGCAGATTCGCAATACGCTTTCAAAGAAAGACAGCGCAGATCCAAGCATTGAAAAAATAGCAGGTGAGATGGGCGTTAATGTGGAAGACGTTGTATTTGCACTGGATGCAATTCAGGACCCGGTGTCGCTTTACGAGCCGGTATATCACGATGGTTCTGACGCCATATTCGTGATGGATTTGCTGGCGGACAACAACAGCACCGATACGACATGGTTTGAAGGGCTTGCATTAAAAGAAGCTATGGAGAAGTTAAGCGAGCGGGAAAAGAATATTATCAACATGCGGTTTTATCAGGGCAAAACTCAGATGGAAGTGGCTAATGAGATTGGCATATCACAGGCGCAGGTTTCAAGGCTGGAGAAAAACGCGCTAAAAGCGATGCGAAGGACGATATAAATATTTAATAAAACTCACGGCTGCGTTAAAAATAAAAATCGCAGTCTTTTTTTTGCGCTGTAATTAATATTATGGAGAGAGGTGATAAAAATGACGCGTTTCTCCAAATTGAGACAGAAGGAAGTCGTAAATGTACTTGACGGCGCACGGCTTGGTTACGTTTGCGATATGCTTGTGGATATAAGCACCGGAAAAGTATGTGCTATTGTTGTGCCCGGTCCGTCGAAGCTGTCATTTATTTTCCGCGGCGAGCGCGACAGCGTTATACCGTGGTGCAATATACGAAAAATAGGCGAAGACGTTATACTTGTTGAAATTGATTCCGGCTGTGTTCCCAATTATCAGCCCGGGCAATAAGCGCATAGCAGCTATTGGTAATATGTTCGGCAGTATGCTATAATAAATGACAATAAAATTACTTTGGGGGCGGCATATGAAGTGCATATATTGCGGACATGTTGAGAGCAAGGTTGTTGATTCGAGGCCGACTGACGAAGGCAACTCAATAAGGCGGCGAAGGGAGTGCCTGCTGTGCAAAAAACGGTTTACCACCTATGAGAAAATAGACAGCCTTCCGCTGCTGGTGGTCAAGAAAAACGGAGACAGGGTATCGTTTAATGCGGATAAAATAAAAATCGGTATAATAAAGGCTTGCGAAAAACGTCCTGTGCCTATGCACGATATAGAAGCGCTTGTGGCGGGCATTGAAAAGGCAATATTTAATTCTCTTCGTCAGGAAATTACTACCCGTGAGATAGGCGGGCTTGTAATGAAGGGATTAAAAGAGCTTGACGATGTAGCATATGTGCGTTTTGCTTCGGTATATAAAGAATTTAAGGACGTTGATACGTTTATGAAAGAGCTTCAGCGGCTGCTTGAAGAAAAGTAATGGTTAAAACCGGGTTTAAGCTTTGCGAAAAGAACGGCGTTTATTATTTTAATATACCTTCCTTTGAAGAAGCCGGAGGTATTTGCTGTGCGTTTTCTACGCGTATAGGCGGCGTGAGCAAAGAACCGTATAATACGCTTAATTTCAGCCGCAAACGCGAACAAAATCACCAGAATTTTATAGAAAACCTTATGCGTTTTGGCTTGGCGTCCGGATTTGACGGAAAACAGGGCGTATGTATTAACTACGCGCATAGCGCCAAGATATACCGTGCGTTAAAATGCGATGCGGGCAAAGGCATTATAAAGGAGCCTTTGAATAATGTATGCGACGGGCTTTATACAAGCGAGAAAGGTCTGCCGCTTATATCTTTTCATGCGGATTGCACGCCGCTGTTTTTTTATGACTCTAAAAAACGTATGGCAGCGGTATGCCACGCAGGATGGAGGGGAATAGCATCGCATATAACTAAAATAACCGCAGATGCGCTTTTGCTTGCAGGATGCAAGAAGGGTGATATACTTGCGGCTATAGGGCCGTGCATCAGCGCAAAGCATTTTGAAATAGGAGCGGATGTTAAATGCCTGTTTGAACGCGAATTCGGCGAAAACACTGTGCAAAAAAACGGCGGACGTTATTTCGCCGATCTTAATAAGGCGTGCATAAACGACATGATTTCGGCGGGGATTTCGCCGGATAATATCACTGATGCGGGGCTTTGCACATACGAAGATAGAGAACTGTTCTTCTCTCACCGAAGAGACAAGGGCCAAACGGGAGCGATGGCTGCGGTAATTGCGCTTTTATAAGACGGGGATTGAATAAATCTATAATTAAGTAAGGACGCAATCGCTTTTAAACTTGCAATCTGCAAATGCAGTTTATAGCTAATAATTCTTCTTGCACATTCTATTTCTTTGTGTTATATTTACGCTGTTGGCAATTCTTTTTTAGCTGAGAGTGGGAAAACCCACTCTTTTCAATTATTTGATAGAAAAGAAGCACCGTAAATGCAATATGTTTGCGGAGGTTAAGCAAAATAGCAACGAAAATGGAAAAGGCTGTTGAAGCGCTTGTTGAGCCCATAATAACGCAAAACGGCTATGAATACGTAGGAACCGAAATAAAAAAAGCATTAGGCGGGACTGAGCTTATTATATATGCCGATAAGAGCGGCGGTCTTATGCTTGATGACTGTGAAAAGATAAGTCGGCTTATTGACCCGGTTATTGAAGAACACGACCCTATTACGGAATCGTATTATCTTTGTGTATCGTCGCCGGGTTTAGACCGTCCTTTAAAAGAAGCTCGTGATTTTGCGCGAAGCATAGGTAAAAAGGTTGATGTTAAGCTTTACCGCACTGTTGACGGAAAAAAGGAGTTTACAGGGGTGCTTGAATCGTATAATGATTCGGGATTTGCTTTGGATAACGGAACCGTATTTGAATATAAAGATGTGGCTATTGTACGGCTGCATGTGGACATATAAACGGAGGTTTTGATGAACAAGGAGTTTTTAAGCGCTCTTGATGCGCTGGAAAAAGAAAAGGGGATAGAAAAAGCCATTCTAATAGAAGCGGTAGAAAACGCGCTTGTTTCTGCATACAAAAAAAATTATGGAACTGCTGTGGATGTGCGTGTAGAAGTAGACCCCGACAGCGGGGCTTTTAGAGTGTTTGCCAAAAAGACAGTGGCAGAAAAAGTGGAAGACGAAACCTCGCAGGTATCGCTAAAAGAAGCACAGAAAGTAAATATTGCTTATGAGCCCGGCGATGTAATGGAAATGGAAGTTACCCCGGGGTCTTTCGGCCGCATTGCGGCACAGACTGCCAAGCAGGTTGTTGTACATAGGCTTCGCGATGCGGAGCGCGGCGTAATATATTATAAGTTCATTGAGCGTGAGGGAGAGGTGCTTAACGCATCGATTCATCGTGTGGACAAAAACGGGGTGCTGCTGGAGATTGAAGGAGCGGAAGGTGTAATGCCCGCTTCCGAGTGTATTCCGGGCGAGAGGTATAACGCTAACGACCATATAAAGGTTTACATGGTAGAAGTCCGAAAAACGGCAAAAGGACCGCAGATAATTGTGTCGCGTTCACACCCAGGTCTGTTAAAAAGGCTGTTTGAAATAGAAGTGCCCGAAGTAATGCAGAACATTGTTCAGATAAAAAGCATTGCCCGCGAAGCCGGTTCCCGCACAAAGATAGCAGTATATTCTGAGGATGAAAATGTAGACCCGGTAGGCGCATGCGTAGGACAGAAGGGATCCCGTATAGACAGGATTGTCGCCGAGCTTGGGAACGAAAAGATAGATGTGATACCCTGGAGCGCCGATCCCGTAGAATATATCGCAAACTCTCTTCGCCCTGCCAAGGTGCTTATGGTCCGCATCAACGAAGAAGAAAAATCCGCAAAGGTTATAGTGCCGGATTATCAGCTTTCACTGGCTATAGGCCGGGAAGGCCAGAATGCGCGTCTTGCAGCCAAGCTGACAGGGTGGAAGATTGATATTAAAAGCCAAACTCAGATAGAGCAGACACTGTTTAATAAAGAAGAGCAGAACGAACCGGAAATAGAAATAGATAATGATTTGGGCTTTGACGAGTTGGCATTATACGGAAGAGAAGATGCAACACAAGACGAAAACACGGATGAAGAGCTTGAGGAGACTGTGGATACAGAGCAAGAATAACTGTAACCATGAGAATTATATCTTTAAGGAGAGTTTCGTAACGGTTGAAGACAAAAAAAGTTCCGATGCGCATGTGCATAGCATGCAGGCAGGGCAGGCCAAAAAAAGAACTCGTTCGTATTGTTGCGTCACAGGACAGCCTTTTGCCGGATGAAACGGGTAAAGCTCACGGACGGGGGGCTTATATTTGCCCCGATGTTACCTGTCTTGATAAGGCAAAGAAGGCTAAGGCGTTTGAACGGGCTCTTTCGGTTTCGCTTGATGATTACGCCTATAACGCGATTCTCCGCGTTATATTAAGACGTGGCCTTAAATAATCTTGCGATGGTGGGGCTTGCGGTGCGCGCAGGCAAGGCGGTTTTTGGTACGGCTTCGTGCGAAAAAAGTCTTAAAAAGGGAGCTGTACAACTGCTGCTATTGCAGAAAGGTCTGTCAGAATCAAGCGTTGATCACTTTATAAAGCTGTGCAAAGAAGCTGATGTAAAAATATTAATGGTGGATGAAGACGAACAGTTAGGAGATGCAGCAGGCAGATCGGGAATAATGGTGCTTGGCATCACCGACAAAAGATTTGCGGAACAGATAAATAGTATTATTGGTGGGAGTGGCATTTGATGAGTAAACTTAAAATTATCGATATGAACAAAAAACTTGTGGATCAATCCAAGCAGACAATAGCACAAATAGAATCGCTGCAGGCAAGCGTTCAAAGCCACTTGTCTACACTAAAACGAATTGAGTCTGAGCTTTTGAGAATAGCGCGTGCGGAAGCAGAAGAACAGCGCTTAAAACAGCAGCGCGAGGAGATGGAAGCTGTCCGCGATACTGAGGCCAAAGCAGACGAGGGAAAACCTACAGTAAACGAAGAACCGCAAAAGGCAGATGATCAGCCTGCTATACAACAAGTGCAGGAGGAAGGCAAAAAAACTGTTAAAAAAGAAAAAACTGTTTCGGAGCTGCCGGTCAGAAAAACGCAGACGCGCCGTCAAAATGAGGCAGATGCAAAAAGCACTCAGCAGCAGCAATCTCGTACCGGGAAAATAAAAACCGAACCCAAAGACGCTGCACCAAAAAAAGACACTGCAAAGTTCGGCGTTAAACCGGGCGATGCGCTCAACGGGTTTGTATCGGTAGAGAGAAAAGGCACGCAAGGCAAAAAGAGTACAAACCAGATGTATAACCGAGAAGACAGGGGTAATAAGTCAAAAAAGGCGCTGCTTAAAGAAAAATTAATGATGGACGACAGTGATTTTAGATACAGGGGCAAGCGCCGGGCTAAGACTAAGCCAACAGTTGCGCCCCAGCCAATCATCATTGAAAAAGCGGTAATGACTACTGAAATAATATCGATTAAATCCCTTGCAGAGAAAACGGGCAAACCGGTTTCTGAATTATTAAAGAAACTGATGCTGCTTGGAATGATGTGTACTATTAATACTGAAATAGATTACGATACGGCTTTGCTGGTATGCTCGGAGTTCAATATCACTTTGGAGCAAAAGCTTACACAAACGGCTGAAGACGTGCTCGGAGAAGGCGACCAAGAGGATTCCGCAAAAGATCTTGTACCGCGTCCGCCTATTGTTACCGTTATGGGTCATGTCGATCACGGTAAAACTTCTCTTCTGGACGCTATAAGGAATACACGTGTTACCGAGCACGAGGCAGGCGGAATAACACAGCATATAGGCGCCTATACGATAGAGCACAAGGGTAAAAAAATCACTTTCCTTGATACGCCCGGTCATGAGGCGTTTACGGCTATGCGTGCGCGCGGCGCACAGGTAACAGACGTTGCTATACTGGTTGTGGCAGCGGACGACGGAGTTATGCCGCAGACCGTTGAGGCCATAAATCACGCAAAGGCTGCCAAAGTTCCTATAATTGTTGCAATTAATAAAATTGATAAAGAAGGCGCAAACCCTGAACGGATAAAACAGGATCTGACCGAGTATGAGCTGCTTGCCGAAGAATGGGGCGGCGATACGGTGATGGTGCCGGTTTCGGCTACGACAAATAAAGGAATAGACAATCTGCTGGAAATGATATTGCTTGTGTCCGAAGTTCAGGAACTTACAGCCAACCCGAACCGGCTTGCCAAGGGAACTATAATAGAGGCCAAGCTTGACAAAGGCAGAGGCCCTGTAGCTACTGTGCTTGTTCAGAACGGTACGCTGCACGTATCTGATATGATAGTAGCCGGCGTTGCATACGGCCGTGTGCGCGCGATGGTAGACGATATGGGCAATCGGGTGGAAGAGGCGTATCCGTCTCAGCCTGTAGAGGTTGTCGGTTTCTCTGAGGTTCCTGTTGCTGGCGATACACTTCATGCCGTCGAACAGGACAAGCTGACCCGGCAGGTCGCCGAAGAAAGAAAAGACAAGCAGAAGGCAGATATGCTGAAAAACATATCAAAGGTATCGTTTGACGATTTATTCAGCCAGGTTGAAGAAGGCAGCATTCAGGAGCTGAACATAGTAATAAAAGCCGATGTTCAAGGCTCGGTTGAGGCTGTCAAACAAGCGTTTGAGAAACTCAGCACCGGCGAAGTGCGCGTAAAGGTTATACATGCAGGCGTCGGAGCAATAAAGGCAATGGACGTTATGTTAGCTTCCGCATCCAACGCCATAATAATTGGGTTTAACGTACGGCCGGATAGTATGGCACGTACCGAAGCAGAAAAGGAAAAAGTTGAAATAAGGCTTTACCGAGTTATCTACAAGGCTATAGAAGACCTTCAGCTTGCTGTTAAAGGAATGCTGGCGCCCGAGTTTAAGGAAGCAATACTCGGCCATGCGCAGGTGCGTACAGTATTTAACGCATCCAGCATAGGAACAATTGCCGGCAGTTATGTAACCGACGGAAAAATTCTAAAAAATGCGTCTGTTCGTCTTCTCCGTGACAATATAGTGGTGCATGAAGGCGCAATCGCTTCTTTAAAAAGATTCAAGGATGACGCAAAAGAAGTAAACCAAGGGTATGAATGCGGCATTACGCTCAAAAACTATAATGACATAAAAGAAAACGATGTTATTGAAGCCTTTGAAATGCAGGAGATTGAAAGACAGTGAAAGACAGGATGCTGGGCATACAGTCTGAATTCAAACGTGTGCTGAGTGAAATAATAAACGTGGATATGAAAGACCCTAGAATATCGGAAATGTCAAGCGTGACGCATGTGGCATTATCGCGAGACTTAAAGTACGCAAAAGCTTATATAAGCGTGTATGATACAGACAAAAAGCGAAAATCGACAATTGAAACATTAACGCATGCCGAAGGATTTATTAAAAACGAGATAGGCTCGCGAATGAAATTAAGGAGGCTGCCGGAAATAACTTTTCTGCTCGATACATCCATTGAGTACAGCAGCAATATTTCGCAGATTTTAAAGAAGGTTTAGCAGTGGAAACAATTAAAAATGCAATTTGCCGTGCGAATGATATTTTATTGATAGCTCATATACAGCCGGACGGCGATACGCTCGGCTCTTGTTTTGCTTTGGCGCATATAATCAATAAAATGGGCAAAAAGGCTGTTGTCTGCTGCGACAGCGGAATGCCGGCAAAGTATGAAGCCTTGTTTTTGCCGTATACGCTTGTTTCGCCAAAACATGCTGCAAAGCCTGCTGATCTTGTTATAGCTGTCGATTGCGCCGATAAAGTAAGGCTGGGAAAGTGCCTTAAGCTTTTCGAAAAAGCCAGCACTACTGTTAATATAGATCATCATATGACCAACGAAGGCTATGCGGATATAAACTATATTACTGACGCATCCTCGGTCGGAGAGATTATGTTCGAATTTCTCCGCTACATGCAGATAAAGCCGGACGAACAGTCCGCAAAGTATTTATACATAGCAATGGCGACCGATACGGGAAACTTCACCTATTCCAACACAAATAAAAACACTCTTTTTTACACAGCGGAATTAATAGAGCTTTTTGATTTGCGCGAAACAGCTGACGTTCTTTTCCGTCAGCGTTCATTAATATTAACACAGCTTATAGGCAGGGCTCTGTCTAGGCTTGAAATGTACGCCGAAGGTAAAATAGCATGTTTAACGATTCTCGAAAGCGATATGAAAGAATTCAAAGCCCAAAGCGGTGACTGCGAAAACATTGTGGATTTTGCCAGGGAGATAGAAAATACGCATGTCGCGGTATTCTTCCGCGAGCTTCCGACAGGCGTAAAGATAAGCTTTCGTTCAAAAGACAATGTGGATGTGAGCGCTGTGGCGGCAATATACGGCGGCGGCGGTCATGCAGCGGCTTCCGGCTGTGTGGCAAGCGGCAAGTTAAACGAAGTTAAACCAAAAGTGATAGAAAAGCTTGTGGAGCTGTTATAAATGGACGGCGTGATAAATTTTTTAAAACCGCCTGCAATGTCGTCCAACGGAGCAGTAGTGTTTTTGCGAGGTTTGCTGGGTGTAAAGAAAACAGGGCATGCCGGTACGCTTGACCCGGGGGCATGCGGCGTTTTACCTGTCTGCATAGGAAAAGCAACCCGTATATCTTCTTATCTTATGGACTGCGAAAAAGAATATATAGCAGAGGTTACTTTCGGCAAATCAACCGACACACAAGACAGCTACGGAAATGTGACCGGGGTATCAAATACGCCTTTGCCCAAAGCTGAGGACGTAAGCAAAGCGCTTTTAGGTTTTTGCGGCAATATAGTTCAGCAGACGCCCGCATACTCGGCTGCTAAACATAACGGACAAAAGTTTTATAATCTGGCGCGCCGGGGTATGGAGGTGCCGGATTTGCAACGAGAAATCAAAATTTATGATGCGAAGTATATAAATCAGACGGCAGAAAATTCACATATCATACGAATAGTATGCGGAAAAGGCACATATATACGCACTTTGTGTGAAGACTTGGGAGAAAAACTTGGGTTGCCGGCATATATGTCTTTGCTTGTGCGCACAAAATGCGCAGGGCTTGACATATCTTATTCCTATACTGCAGACGAATTAAAGCATATGGAAGGCTCGTATTTAAAGGCGTTGCTCCCGATGGAGTTTTTCTTGGGTAAGCTGCCGAGGGTCGATACAGATAAAAAAGACAGAAAGCTTCTTATAAACGGTGCGCCGGTTCCCGCACAACATAAAGATACTGCCAGAGTACGGCTTTATTCCGGCGGAGAATTTGCAGGAATAGGCTTTGTCTGCGGCGAAATGGCTAAAATTACTGCTTTATTGGTGGACGAAAAATGGATGTAATTACATTAAACCAGATGAAACAAAAATACTTAGGCAGGCTGTCTGTTGCTCTGGGCGCGTTTGACGGTCTGCACTTAGGGCATATGGCATTGCTGGAGGCGGTAAAAAACGCTCCCGGTAAAAGCGCGGTGCTTACCTTCGAGCCGCTGCCTGCGGAGTATTTCGGAGGACGAGCCTTACGGCTTTTCACACGAGAAGAAAAAACGGCCGCATTTGAAAAGGCCGGCATTGACATTATGTGCGTAGCGCAGTTTGACGATGCCTTTGCTAAAGTAACAAGCGAAGAATATGAAAAAATGATAGCTGAGTTGTTCTCCCCGGACGTTGTTGTAGCGGGATATAACTATACTTACGGGCTGGACGCGAAGGGCAACGCAGATTCTCTTAAAAAGGCAGGCGGCATTTACGGCTTTGATGTAAAGATAATTCCTCCGGTGATATCCGGCGGACAAACAGTAAGCGCATCCCGCATACGCTCAAGCCTGGAGGAAGGCGATGTTGGTTTGGCTGCTTCGCTTCTCGGGCGGCCTTACGCTCTATCGGGCACTGTCGGCTGCGGACGCGGCATAGGCAGCAGCAAGCTTGGATTCCCCACAGCCAATATTTGCGTTCCGGAGCAAAAAATAATACCCAAAAGCGGTGTTTATTCGGTTAATATCAGCCATAACGGAGACTGTTACAAAGGCGTCTGCAACATAGGATACAATCCAACTGTTAATAAGTCCGGTAATAAAAAAAGCATAGAAATACACATACTCTCTCTTTCTAAAAACATATACCGTCATAACATTACTGCTCATTTTATAAAGCGGCTGCGAGACGAAAAAAAGTTTAACAGCCTTGAAGAACTAAAAGCGCAAATAGAGCGTGACATACGCAGCATATAAAGCGCGCACTTAAAACACTCTGCGAGCATATATAAACTCATGGGGTGATTTACTTAATATGGACAAATTTACGCAACTGCCTGCCGTATTGCAGGCGTTGACAGCTACATGTTTTACATGGTTTATTACAGCACTCGGCGCTCTGCCGGCGCTTTTCTGCAAAAAAATTAATAAGAATATGCTTAATATAATGCTCGGTTTTTCAGCCGGAGTTATGGTTGCGGCCAGTTTTTTTTCTCTGCTTTCTCCCGCTATTGCTCTTTCGGAAGAGATGGAAAGCGTACCATGGCTTGCGGCCTCCGGCGGCTTTTTGCTAGGCGGGCTTTTTTTAAAGCTTACGGATATGTTGCTGCGCCGTCTTAAAAGAACGCGCGGATTATCAAACGGCGGGCGTCGCACTCTTCTTCTTGTGCTATCCGTAACCGTACACAATATACCTGAAGGCCTTGCCATTGGGGTTGCTTTCGGAGCAGTGGCGCTTAAGATTCCCGGCGCGACGCTTATCGGCGCACTTATGCTGGCGCTGGGCATAGGCATACAGAACTTTCCGGAAGGGACGGCGGTTGCCATGCCTCTTCTTCAGCAGGGAATGAAAAGAGGGCGTGCGTTCTTCTGGGGACAGCTATCGGGAGTTGTAGAGCCAATAGCCGGCGTATTGGGAGTGCTGCTTATTGGGCTTATACGTCCTGTTTTGCCTTTTGTTCTGGCATTCGCAGCGGGCGCTATGATTTATGTTGTGATTGATGCGCTTATACCCGGAGGCAGCGACGGCGAGGGCATTGTTGACGGAAAACTAACTCTGGGAGCTATGCTGGGGTTTGCCATTATGATGTGCCTTGATGTGGCGCTGGGATAGGGAAATATTAACTTTATACGCCGCCATAAACGGCGTATTCCTGTTATTATGCACACAAATCAATCACCCCCTGCATGTATTGCAAAATAAATAGTTGT
>CAZSMH010000017.1:0-24627 GCA_964607965.1 uncultured Christensenellaceae bacterium | reverse complement strand
CTGCTCTAATACCGCGCAGTCCCGCGCTGCTGTGGCAGGGTTGCAGGATATCATAACTATGCGCGAAGGGTCCATGCCCGCAACCGCATCAAGCAGCTTTTTATCGCAGCCCTTTCGCGGAGGGTCAAGCACAACCACGTCCGGCTTTATGCCCTCGGCCATAAGGGTTTTCGCCGCGCCGGCTGCGTCCGCGCACAAAAACCGTGCGTTATCTATGCCGTTAAGTCTCGCGTTTTCTCTTGCATCAGATACTGCATAAACTACGGATTCCACGCCGATAATCTGTTTTAACTTCGCCGCCATGCTAAGCCCTATAACACCTGCTCCGCAGTACATATCAAGCAATGTTTCTTTGCCAGTAAGTTGCGCGTATTCCGCTGCTGATCCGTAAAGCCGCTCTGCCTGCGGCGTGTTTATCTGATAGAATGATAAAGGCGAAAGCGATACTTTTATGCCGCAAATAGTATCTGTTATGGTATCCGCGCCCCATATCGTTATGCATTCTTCCCCCATTATAACATTAGTCTTTTTACTGTTTATATTAAGAATTAAGCTTGTTATATATTGATGCTTGGTTAGCCGCTGCGCAAGCTCCTTAAAAATGCTGCCGCACCGCTTTGTGACCACAAGGCACACCTGCATCTGTTTGCTGTAATGCCCCATTCGTATGCATATATGCCGCAACAGTCCCGAATGCCCTCGCTCGTCATAAGGTTCTATATCTTTTTCCCGTACATATTCTATTACAGTTTTAACAACAGCCTCAAACTCCGGCGGCTGAAGAGCGCATCCTTCGGCCGGCACTATACGATGGCTCTTTCTGGCATAAAACCCGCATACAATCCGCCCGTTTACACGCCCCACAGTATACTGTGCCTTGTTGCGGTAACCGTTTATATCAGCACAGCCAAGAGTGGCATCAAATTGCGGGTTAATGCCGCCGATCCGCGAAAAAGCATCCCGTACCATATCTTCCTTTATACGCAGCTCTGCCTTGTAGCTTATATGACGGAACACGCAGCCGCCGCACTGCGGAAAAACAATGCAGTCAGGTTCTGTCCTGTCTGAAGACGGCTTGATTATTCTCTCAAGTTTGCCGAACGCATAGCTTTTAAGCGGCTTTACTATTTTAACCTCGGCAGTGTCGCCTGCAGCGGTATGCGGCACAAACACCGTCATGCCGTCATGCCGTCCAACTCCGCTGCCTTCCCCCGTTATATCGGTAATATCTATTGTTACTGTCTGATTTTTTTTAAGCATTTTACACCGTTTAAAAGTTTATTAGCACTGTCATTAAGCCGTAGTCTTATCCGTGCATCAACTATAAAACTATATCGTTAGCTATACTTCGCGCCTCGGATATGATTATATCAGGATATTTATGATGCACAATATGAGAGCTCCTGCCCGTGTTTACAATCCTTACATGCGGTATCTTAAGCTTTTTGTTTACCCGATATGTTGCGTTTCTGCACACGCTTGTTATCTTCACGCTTTTTGGTATGTGCAAACCCGAAAACAGTATTTTTATATCCGCATTGAATGCTTTAAGCTCACTTTTCATAACTCTATTGAACGCTACATCATTTATGACGCCAAGCGCCGCTTCTTCTATATCGCCCGATAAATCTCGTCCGTTTAAGAAAAATCTTTTATATATATGTTTACCTGCTTTTCTAAACAGCTTTATTTTTCTTGCCAGCCTAAATATAAAATAAGGCAGCCAATGTATTAGAAATGTCATACGTTCAAAAGCATTTTGCGCTGGATAACAGTCAATCAATACCGCACCTCTGCAGATTTGCGGATATTTTGATGCAAAATCAAGCGCGTGAAAAGCAGCAAGCGAATGTCCGATAAAGACTGCATTCTTAATTTTCAGCGCATCGCAAAGCTGTTTTGTTTCTTGGGAAATCAAAGATATGCTGCGGGTATTATCCGCAAAATCGCTTAACCCGTAACCGAAACGGTCAAAAACAATGCATTTATAAGACTCGCTTAATTTACCGGCAATTTCAAACATGTCCGCAAGCGGAAAGGGCACCGACCAGCCGGACGAAAGCAAAAAAGCAACATCACCCTCGCCTTTTTGATAGCATAATAATGTTTTGTTATCAATGCTGCAGCGAACGGTTTTAAAACCCGCTATTGTCTGTTTGTTGCGGATTCTTTCTTTATCGTGCACGAAAGCATCTTTATTCATCGTACTGATTATACACCGGAGAACATTAAAGATACAGCTGCTACACATAAAAGCTGCTTTTGTCAGTCATGTCTAGCTGAGTCCAGACTATACAAACGGCCGGGTTATATGCCCGGCCGCCGTTTTATTTTTTTATATTATACTATTTTATTTCCGTGTCTTTTGCTTTTTTCTTCCTGCGTTTTACCACTACCAATATTACCACTAACACTACAGCAAGCGGCACAAGTATGGGCGAACCTGCCGTCAGGAATATCAGCAGCCCTTCGCCGATATCCGCAAGCACATTAAGAACTGAGTAGAATCCTGTCTTTATGCGCGTACCGAGGTCCTGATTTTCGGATGAGGTGACCCTTTCTATCTGATTGACTTCTAAAAGTTCAATAGAAATACTTGAAAAATCGATCAGGCTGTCATAACCTCTAAGTTCAATTTCGTAAGACTGTATCTGATAATCCACTTCGCCGAGTTCCCGCTCCAGCCTGACTATATCCTCAAGCCCTTTTGCGTTTTCCAAAAGATCAAGCAGCCTCTCCTGGCGTGTGCGCAGGGTTTTCAAGCGCGTTTCGGTATCAAAATACTGAAGCGACACATCCTGCCCCCGGGTAGACATAGATACGGTTTCGCCATACCCTTTCAGCCTTGATATAAATTCATCAAATTTTCTGCTGGGAATACGCAGCGTTAAATTAGCTGTTCGTCCTTTTTCATTCCATTCTACCGGCTTTGTGCCGTATACGGAATCGCTTTCTGCATATCCGCCAAACTCCTCAAGAGTTTGTTTAATACGGTTATAATCATCGTCAAAGTTGGTCGTCTCTATGCTCAGGTTTCCTTCGAATATAATCTTTCTGTTAACCGAGGGACTTAACATAGAGCTTTCGTAATCCGGCGCAGCGCCTGACGGAAAACTTGATCCGCCGTCTCCCGCTTCTTCCGGCGCAGCCTGTGGAGCCTCTGCTTTGCTTTCAGTAACTACGTCTTCATAGGCAGCATCGTTTTCGCCGTAATCTTCGGAATATGAGCCACTAGCGTAATATTCATCGCTTGGCGCAGATTGGGATGAACAGCCGATAAGCAATACCATTAAAAGCGAGAGTGCGATCACCGCAGCAAAAACCTTTTTCATAGTAAGCAACCTCCAATACACATACTGTTTATTTATACGCCTATAAGACGAACATAAATCACTTTTTGTTCCAATCATTGCCGGTGCCAAGCATTTCCCTTAGTTTCTGACGCCCCCTGCATATGCGGGACTTGACCGTTCCAATAGAAATATCAAGGCAGTGCGCAACCTCTTCGTATGAAAGACCGCTGACATCGCGCAGTATGATTACTGATTTTTGCTCTTCTCCAAGCGCATTTATTGCTTTTTGCAGCGTTTCCCTGTTTTCCACCGCTATCGCATATGTCTCGGGCGAAGGCGACTTAAAAGCATCTGCCGCCTCGTTTTGTATATAGTCTATAGGGACAGGCGCTTTTTTTCTTTTGCGCAGCTCATCAAGGCACGTGTTTACGCAAATCCTGTATGCCCATGATGAAAATGATGCATCGCTGCGGTATGTAGGCAGTTTTTTATATATTTTAATAAGCGATTCCTGCGCCATGTCGTATGCGTCCGCCTCGTTGCCCATAAAACGATACGCGGTGTTGTATATCCTTTTTTCGCAGTATAATAAAAGCTCCTCGACGGCAGCATTGTCTCCTTTTTGCGCGCGCGCTATAAGAACTTTGTCTTCCTGCGCGGGTTGTGACTTGCATATGTACTGGGATACCATAAAACGAATTATACATTATTTTAACTTTTTTGCATAGTGTAAAGGTCAGCGCGGTTAACCGGTGCTTGACACGTTTTCAGCCATATTGTAAACTTATATTATGTATTTGGTTTACATTTTCGGGGGTGCTATGAAAATAAAACAACTTCTTATCTGCGCGTTTTTCGCCGCGCTGACAGCCGCAGGGGCAATATTTATTAAAATACCCATACCCGGCACAATGCTTGTCTTTACTTTTCAGACTTTTTTCGTATTTCTTTCCGGCTTATTGCTTGCTCCAAAATATGCTCTTATATCGCAGCTTGTATACATTGCTATAGGTCTTTTAGGTCTGCCTGTGTTTTCAAAAGGCGGCGGCCTTTGGTACATATTAGAGCCATCATTCGGATTTCTGCCCGGGTTTGCTTTTAGCGCACTGCTTATAAGCGTTTTACTGCGAACAAAAATTGCGGAAAAGCTGACTGCAAAATCGCTGCTTGTAATAAGCGCCTATGTACTTATCTGCATCGCTTCCATATACGCAGTCGGCATAGCCTATATGTATGCAGTACTTAATCTGTACTTAAGAACACCCGCAACTCTTGGCTACGTAATAGTTACGGCAACTGGGATATACTTCTTTTTCGATATAGCCAAGTTTATAGCTGCGCTTTTACTGGGAAGGGCAGTGCAAAAGCGCCTGCCTGATAAAACGCTTTTTTATTATGCTAAAACTTAAGCATAATAAAAAAGGCGGCTCTATACCTTCCGCCTTATTATCTATGTTTCTTATTTCAAGTTATTAGCCTTGTTATATATCACAGGCAGTTTGAAAATGTCTCCCTGTACGGCCTTTATAATACAAATTATTGTTAAAATGCCCCACGCAAGAGATGCAATAGTATTCAGTACAGCAAAAAAACCAAAAGCCCCAACAACTGCGCTTGCATAAGCAATAGGATTAGTAAGCGGATTTGGCATAAAAATTGCAGTCAGAATACTGATAAGAATAAACACTGCTATAAAGAAACAACCCATAATAAGCGACTGCCAAGCGTGCGTGCGCACTGCCTTGTTTTCTTTCTCTGTGACAAGTATAATAATTGCACTTATGACTGAAAATAAATAAGCAAACCAGCTGGCTGTTTTTTCTGTCATTCCCAACGAATTCTTCTGTTCGGACATGATAGCACCTCTCTTTTTTCTTTTATTATATATGTATTGTGAATGTATGTAAATGATTATTCCGGCAATACACGACAAAAACACCTAATTATTAAATTTTTAAGCAGCTGTCTGAGCTTTTCTTACCAATTATGCATTAATACCGGTGCAACAATAGTAAAATGCCTTGCATTGTTTTGACTATTTTCTTATTTTCAGCCCTGCTGCCGCTTTTTGCAGCACACCGGAATCAAACGCAAAGCTGGACTTTTTCTTTTCCCGCATCTGTTTTTCCGCAATGGCCACAAGGCTGTCTACAAGCGCCGGAAATGATACTCCTGCAGGCTCCCAAAGATAGAAAGCAAACGAGCCCGGTATTGTGTTAACCTCATTTACATAGAGATTGCCGTTAGAATTGTCTATAATAAAATCTATGCGCACCACGCCTTTTAAATCCAGAGCCTTGAATATTTCCAGCGAAAGGCTGCGGACACGGTTCGCCGTATCCTCGGGTATATCGGCAGGAATCTTGCGTCCCAAAGACTTCATTCCTTTTGATTTGCCGCCGCTTAGATATTTTTCCTCGAAGCCTAAAAAACGGCTGGCGGTTACCGGCTGCTCAATAACGCTTGTTTTGGCGTCGGCCGCCGTTCCCAGCACAGAACAGTTTACCTCCGTTATATCCATTACCGCTTTTTCCACAAGTATCCGCCTATCGTAGCTAGCCGCCACATCAAGTGCATATCTTAGCCCGTCGCAGTCGTCCGCACGGTTTATGCCAATGCTGGAACCAAGATTGGCAGGCTTAATAATAACAGGAAAGCCTAATCTTTCCTCTATTTTTTTGCATACAGCATCACTGTCTTTATAGTACTCGTCGCGCTCAAAGAAAAGCGAATCCAGCACAGGAAATCCAAACCCTAAAAATGCGGACTTCATAACTATTTTATCCATGCCGACGGCAGAGCCGGTAACGCCCGCACTTGAGTACGGTATATCGGAAAGTTCAAACAGCCCCTGCAAAGTACCGTCCTCGCCGTGCATACCATGCATTGCTGGGATAACAACGTCAATACGGCATATTGGCTTTTGTTTTTTATATTCGTATAGTATTGCATCCGCAGCACATGATAGAAACACTCGTTTTATGCCCTTGGCGTTAGGATTAAAATGAGAAAATGCTGCCATATCAAACAGTTTATCTCCCGTATACCATTTTCCGTCCCGGTCTATGTATATCGGTATAACATTGTATTTTCCCTTATCAGCGGCATGCATCAGCTGGTTTGCCGTTATAATCGATATGTCATGCTCAACCGTCCTGCCTCCGAATGTTACCACAAGGTTCTTTTTCATTGTACCGTCTCCTATTCGTTATAATTGTCCGGCAAATCGTTTTCGAATATCACAACATCGCCCGCCCGCGCATTCCTCCAAAGCATTTCCGCCGCGTCGCTAAGCGAAGAAAAAACAAATATATTGTTTCTTTCAAAACCGCCTTCAAGCAGCCCGTCATAAATCGGTTTTGTGTGCTTTCTGCCTACAAGGTATACTATATCTGCAACACCCGCCATTACTTTGCCGAACGCGCGGTTTTCATCGGCCTCGCGCTCGCCAAGCTCCACAAGCCCCGGGGTAACTACAATTTTTCGCCCCTCAAAAGTTAAAAGCACCTCCATTGCCGCCCGCACTCCCGACGGGTTTGCATTGAATGCATCGTCTATAACCGTTATGCCGTTCCTTGTGGGAAATAGCTGCAACCTGTGCTCTATCGGCGCGGTTTTTCTTATACCTAGGCGAATCTCATCGGCGCTAAGGCCTAACCTTTTTGCCACGGCCGCACAGCCTGTTATATTGGCTATGTTGTGCTTGCCTAGAAGTTTAGTCTCGCAGGCTATCCTTTCGCCGCTAATAACCAAATCAAAACGGCTGCCGAAGCTGCCAGTCTTTATATTTTCTGCGCGAGCATAAACTTCTCCCTCAAATTCTATGCCGAACATATATTTTTCGCATTGCGTTTTTTCAAATAACTTTCGGCATATGTCCGAATCCGAAGGGAAAAAAGAGCATCCGCCTTCCGCAAGCCCTTCTATAAGTTCGTACTTGGTTTCCGCAATGTTTTCCATGCTGCCGAACGTCTCAAGGTGCTGGGCTCCCACAGAAGTTAACAAGCCGTACTGCGGTTTAACAAGGTTGCATATCTCTTTTATATCTCCTATGTGGCGCGCGCCCATCTCAGCTATTAACACCTGGTTAGATGACTGCATCTGCTCGCGTATTACTCGCGTTACGCCCATAGTTGTGTTGTAGCTGGAAGGCGGCACAAGCACATCGTATTTTTCCGATAGAATAGTGCCAAGTATATATTTACAGCTTGTTTTCCCAAAGCTTCCTGTTATGCCTATGCGTATCAAATCGTCACGCTGTTTAAGCTTTCTTTTAGCATCGTTATAGTACCAACGCCGAACAGCAGCCTCTAAAGGCGCGGCTACAAGATTCGCAGCAGCAGTACCAAAACCGACAGTCGGCATAAGCAAAAAAAGCGGCATACCGGCAAAAACCGTATCATGAAGAAATGACAAATCCAGCAGCAACAAGCCTGCCGCGGCAGCAAGGTTGATAACTGATAGGAATACAAGCAAGCGCTTAACACGCCCGGTATAAACAAGCGGCTTTTTGGGGTTTTTAAGCTGCGTGTTTCTTGTATATACCAATATTATTGCCGCATATGCCGCAGCGAACGCATAAAACACAAACTGCGATATTCCGGGCAGCAGATTGGCCGGCACAAGCAGCAAGCCAAACAATGCGGCAATTACCGGAGTTTTATATACTTGCGCGGCATGGCAAAAAAGCCACCTAAAAAGGTTTTTATTTCTGTAGCCTTCAAGCTGAAGCATATGCACCGTCTGTCTTGATGCCAAAACCATAAGGACTGCAGTAATTGCATATATTACAATATGAACATAAAGAATCATCGGCCTTCCTCCAGAAATGTTCTGACGATATGCATAAATCGTCCGATACATTCAAGAAATGCGTAATGCCCTGCACCCGGAAAAACGACAAGTCCCGCATCGGGGATAATCTTCTCCATAATCCTGCCGAACAAAAGGGGCGTTTCGGTATCGTTTTCTCCCCATATCAGCAAAGCCGGGCTTTTGATATCCGGCAGATAGCTTTTTAAATTGAGATTGACTATTCGCACGAACACTTTTTTCATGTTCTCGGGCAGCACTTTATAATCTGCAGAGCCTGCGTTTTTTACATAGCTTTCTACATCTTTGCCTAAAGCTTTCAGCATCCCCTTTATAACGTGCCCGCGGTTTATTCGTTTTGCCGCCTTATAGGCAAAGATACGCAATCGGTATTTTAAAGTACGGCGTTTAATAAGCCCTGCCGCGCCTGTAAAAACGATTTTTCCCGTTGTATCAGGATGCTTGGCCGCAAGCATAATAGCAACGCGTCCGCCGAACGAATGGCATATTATATGCGTCTTGCTTATGCCAAGCTGCTTTAAAAAACAGTATGTAATATCCGTATATTCCGGCACGCCGTAGTTTTCCGGCGGCATACCGCTCCCGCCGAACCCCGGGAAATCAACAGCCGTCACACGAAAATCAGAAACAAGCGCATCTATAACAGGGCGCATCGTTTTAATACTAGCGCCCCATCCGTGCAGCACAAGAACATCTTTTCCCTGCCCCTGCTGCTCATAATTTATTTTTATGCCGTCAATAATAACATTCATATCAAAATCAAACTATGTGGTTTTTAACGATTATACATTCATATCAATTAACTATCAAGGCGCGTTTTTCCCCTCCACATTATAAGAGCGTCTTCGTCTTCATAATAATTTGGGCGCCTGCCCATAATCTCAAACCCCAGTTTTTCATAAAGGCGCACCGCGCCGAAGTTTGACATGCGCACTTCCAAAGTAAAATACTTAAGGCCGCTTAATGCAATCATGGTTTTCAGCAGTGTTTCGCCTATGCCTTTACGTCTGTAATCAGACAGAACCGCCATATTCATGATATGCCCTTCGTCTGCCACAGTATGCATGCTGCAGTACCCGACTATACGCCCTTCCGATTCCGCGACCATATAACGTGCATATTCGTTGCCCGTTAAATCGGTAAGAAGAGAAACGTATGACCACGGGCGGGAGAAACACTGCGTCTCAACATTGTATATATCTTTAATATCATTTTGTGTAGCGTATCGGTAAACGGTGTTCATCTTTTTTCCCGTTCCGCCAGCACGCGCTCCGCCTGAGTTTCGCGCAGATAAAAAGGCTCCAAGCCGTAAGCATCCGTTTTTTTGCCAATCAGATACATATGAAAAGCTTCAAGCCCCACAGAGCCGGCTCTTTGATAGACTTCGCCTTCCCGGGCAGTGCTGTAACCTTCCGCAATTATCTTTTCTTTGTATTTTTCAGCCGCATCGCCTAAAAACAGCGTTGGTGTGCCGCGCAGCTTTTTTAAAACATCGTCGAACGGCTCGGCTTTATATTCGGTTATCCTTTTGCCGTTTTTGTACGATGCAGTATAAACCTCTCCCCTGCGCGCGTCAATTATCGGGCATACTGTTTCATCTGTGCCCCATACATTGCGTGCGAGAGAATCAAGAGTATTTACTCCTATAACCGGTTTGCCGGAAGCATGTGAAAAAGCTTTTATCATGCCTATGCCTATGCGCAGCCCGGTAAAAGAGCCGGGGCCAGCCGCGCACGCGAACAAATCTATATCACGTATGCTGTGCCCTGAGCATGAAAGACAAAAGTCAATCATAGGTCCTATTGTTTCTGAATGCGTACGCCCTGCGTTCATATACGATTCCGACAATATAAAATTTTCTCTTAAAACCGCGGCGGAGCAGACGCCGCCCGATGTATCAACCGCCAGTATCAGCATTCTTTTCCTCTGTGATTTTTATAATGCGCGTATCGTTGCCCTTTCCTGATATCTGCACTTTAATATTTGGATGAATATTTCCCGCATTTTGCGCCCACTCTATTATGCAAACATTGTCTCCGCCGATAAATTCATAAAAACCTATGTATTCAAGCTCCTGTTCATCCTCTATACGGTATAAATCGAAATGGCATAGAGGCAGCCTTCCTTTATACTGCCGCAGCAGCATAAACGTTGGGCTTGTCACTTCCTCGTCTACTCCGAGCCCTTTTGCTATGCCCTTTGCGAAAACCGTTTTTCCGGCACCGAGCCCGCCGCAGAGCGCAATCACATCGCCGCATTTTAACGAAGCCGCCAGCTTTTTCCCTAATTCTAACGTCTCGCGTTCGCTTTTTGAAACGAAGTCCGCCAAGTTTTTACCCTCTCTTTATAACGGGAGTAGTATAACCGAAATTATTGCCAAATGCAACGGCGCAGGTTTATAATCCCTGCGCCGTAAAACTCATTATAATATGCCTTATTTTTTTATTACCAGATGCCTTAACGGTTTGTATATCACAAATGTTACGGCGCTGTTGATTCCCGCCTTTATTAAATTGAACGGTATAAGTATAGGCAAAATCAACGATTTTACTACCTCTACAGGCGGACCATATATAGGCGTAAAAATCAGGTTTGCCGGTATCATAACCGCTGCCATGGCGATCGTGCCGCAGACGAGCGCAATAACAGCGCCCCAAATAGTCTGCTTTTTTTTGTAAATCAACGATGCTACGGTGACAAGCGTACCGGTTGAAATAAAATGCATCAATATTCCTATCCACCCTGACGCCGAAGAAACAGACAGCCCCTGAATCAGCGATGAAATCACGGTTACGGTAAGCCCCGCAACAGGTCCGAAGGCGAAACCCGCAATCAGTATCGGCACATCCATAGGCTCGTATTCAAGGTACGGTGCCGAAGGAAAAATGGGGAATCTTATAAGCAGCATCAGAACGATTGACAGTGCTGTGAGCAGTGAAAGCGTTATAAGAAGCCTTAGGTTTTTATGAAGTTTCATTTTTTCTCCTTTCCCCGGAGCATATAAAAAGCTCCAAAAGTAAACTTTGGAGCCGCATATCAAAAATAACATGCATGTTTCTTCTCTCATCCAGACTGTACTGTCGGTTACGGAGTTTCACCGTATCTGCTAAAAAAGCTCGCGGACTATAACCGCCGGTAAGGGAATCGCACCCTGCCCCGAAGATATACTTAAAATTTATTTATGCACATGATACAATATACATGCTGCCGCGTCAATCATTTTTTATAAGTCAGCATATATTTATTAAACCTATCCGTTATTCTGTAATCTTTGCAATATAATCTTCAAGATCATCGAAAGAACTAAATACCCGCCCTATTTCCACAGGCCGCCGTTCATCCTCTTTTATGTCTTTAAAATAAACCTGCGTTTTGATGTATATATCCTGCTTATCCGTTCCCGGAGACGTTCTTATTACTGCAAGTACATCGCCGCTTTTTTTTAATATAAAATGATCAGGGCAATAACAGTTGTAGCTTTTTTTTAATTCTATACTGGACGGGCTAAACTCAATTATCTGCAAATCCGGATATTCCGTTTGGAATTGAGTGAATGAAAGACCAATCATATTTTCGTTGGCACTGCTTTCGAAAATTAAGCTGTGACCGCACATTCTGTAATCTATGTGCCACAATATTTTTGCGTCTTTTTCAATCCGCTCTCCTTCTGCGACTACCGGCACAGGAAGCTCTTTTTCCTTAACGATACGCGGTTCTCCCTGTGCAATTAAATATCCTGCCGTGCCTGCAGCCGCGGCTATAACCAGCATTACCGATAAGATAATCAGTTTTTTATGCTTACGCAAATACAAAAAAATACCCCTTATATCTCTCTTTGGGGTATTTTGCGCAGCATTAAAATCAGTTATTCATCAAAAACCGCATTATGATATACGTTCTGAACGTCATCGCAGTCTTCCAGCATATCCAGAAGTTTTTGCAGGCTTTCCTGATTCTCCGTTGAGACTTCGACAGTATTGGACGCCACCATCTGTACCTCTGCCAGTGCTAAACTGTATCCGTTTTTTTCAAGCGTTTCATATACGCAGGTAAAAGGCGATACATCGGTAGTTATTTCAATTGCTTCATCATCGTCAGTTATATCCAGTGCGCCCGCGTCAAGCGCCAGCATCATAAGAGCATCTTCGTCTATGCCCTCGTTTTTTTCTACAACGATAATTCCTTTTCTTTCGAACATAAAAGATACGCAGCCTGTGGCTCCCAGCGAGCCGCCGTTTTTGTCAAAGCTGTGGCGTACTTCGCCCGCTGTTCTGTTGCGGTTGTCGGTTAGCGCATCTACTATAACCGCCACTCCGCCGGCGCCGTATCCCTCGTATACTACGGATTCGTAGTTTATTGTACCAAGTTCTCCCGCTGCCTTTTTAATGGAACGCGAAATGGTATCCGATGGCATATTGTTAGCCTTCGCTTTAGCAACTACATCCTTTAGCCTTGAGTTCGCTGCAATATCCGGACCGCCCTCTTTTACCGCAACGGCAATCTCTCTGCCAATCTTGGTAAATATCTTTCCGCGCTTAGCGTCTGTACGTTCCTTTTTATGCTTAATATTTGCCCATTTCGAATGTCCCGACATACTAAAACCTCTAAACTTAAAAATCTTTTGTGTATAATATCATAAAATGATGCGCGATTTCAAACAAAAGCTTAATTGAATTGTTCTAAAGGCAGCAGATTCAGCCTTCCTTCATCTCCTTCAAAATGCATGTAGCTTTGCGGCACATCGCCTATTATTATAGTCTCGGATATTAGCACCTGGCTTGATATCTCGACGGTTTGAGAACCGTTGCCTATAATAATACGCACCGAAGAGTTTAGTATAAGGTATATTTTATGTCGCGTTTGGTTTATACCAGCGTCTTCAAATTCTGTTTTAAAATCGGTGGTTACGGAGCCTACAGGCTCAAATTTGACTATTATCGCGGGGCCTCTGCCGCTTAGCAGCTGGCCTCCTATAATTGTTCCTATCGGTATACTTATACCCTGTTCGCCGATACCTAATATTTTATCCTGCGCAGCTATTGCAGTGTTTGCTGCAAGGTTATTCATAAGAACGGCGTTTGCGTAAACAAGCGTTATGTTTCCGTTCTGGTCCTTCTCAATATTTATTAAATCCGCATAGTTAATATCAGTACCCACGGTTTCGCGGACTGCGTCATTCATGGCTTTTACTGCTATTGCTCTCAAGCGTGCCTCCGATATGCTTACAATAGCCGGGCGGACTGCCTCGTCAATCAGCAGGTACGCTATTATTATCAGCAACAGCAAGATCAATGCTACCCATTTTTTTGATATTTTTATACGAAACCTCATACGTTCACCCAATACTAAAGCTATGATTTTACTTATGTTTGCATAACACATTCGCTCGTAAAATGTAAAAAAATCGCGAGAATTGTGCGCAGTGTTTAAAGTATGTTATAATAGCCAAAACAAATATTAAGTGAGAAAGCAATGCAGGAACATCGGTATAAAACCCGTAATATCATTTCGGTTATCAGGAACGCAGCAAAAAAAATTGCGCTCCTTATTATTACGGCCGTAAATAAAGTAAGAAAGCTTTTTAAAAAGAGCGATAATGCTGGTTATAGCGATGCAAGCGAGCATACGCAGGTTTTCAGCAGCATAGATGTTAAACAAAGTACAAAAAAGAGGCCTTTCAGATTTATACGCAACGCGCTGGGCGGCGCTGCACAAACACAACAGCAGCGTGTCGTTCCGCATATCTCAAGCGAACACCTCTCAGGCGAAGGCAAGGAACATATTAACATGTTCTGTCCTCAGCGTTACCATGAGGGGATTATACTAAGTATTGCGCTTTCTTCTGTAAAACTGATATTTATAGCTGTTTTTATGATATGCGCCGCAGGACTGGGCGCTGTCGTCGGCGTGGCAAAAGGCTATATGGAAACAACTCCCAAACTTGACACAGGCAGAATTGAAGAACAGGCTGAAACTTCATACATATACGACTGTAACGGAAAGCTTATTACGGCGTATACCGGTGTGGAAAACAGGGATATGGCGACAATAGACGAGATGCCTCTGATGCTTCAGAATGCATTTAAAGCCATAGAGGATGTGCGGTTTGAATATCACTCCGGCGTTGATATAAAGCGGCTTGTCAGCTCTTTTATAAGTAATTTTACCAACACAAGCGTTCAGGGAGGCAGCACAATAACCCAGCAGCTTATTAAAAACAGGCTGCTCTCGTTTGAACGCACTTACAAGCGCAAGATACAGGAAGCATATCTTGCTATGCAGTTAGAACAGACATATTCTAAAGAAGAAATACTTGAAGCATATCTTAATACCATACATCTTGGCGGTTCTAATTACGGCGTTAAGGCGGCCGCGGCGGACTATTTCGGGAAAAATCTCGATGAGCTGACGCTTCGTGATTGTGCTATGCTTGCCGGCATTACACAATATCCGTATCAATATAATCCGCGCCGGTGTTATTATGTAACCAAGCAGCCCGAGGTGGTAAACAAACGTACAGACGAAGTGCTGAGAAAAATGTATACTGCAGGATTTATAACTCTTGAACAGTATAACGCTGCTTTAAACGATTCGGTATTTGTCGTGGAAGAGTCCAGTATTACGCAGATGTACGAAATGCCGTATTTCGTGGAATATGTGGTTTATGATGTTATTACTCATTTTCTAAAACAGCGTAATATGCAGGATACAAAACAGAACCGTTTACAGATAGAAAGCGAACTGCGCACCAACGGATATAAAATATATACTACCGTAGACCCTGAAATTCAGAAAACGGTCGAACAAAGCCTTGCCCAGTGGGAGCAATACCCGCGTCTTGCCAATTCCGGCGACGGCGTTGTACGCGATGAAAGCAGCGGCGTTGTAACTGAAATCATTCAGCCGCAGGCAGCTGCCGTAGTCGTTGAGCAGAGTACCGGTGAATTAAAAGCAGTCGTAGGAGGGCGTACAGTTCCTACTGCAAAAAAAACGCTTAATCGTGCTTACCAGAACAAAATGCCGGTAGGCTCGTCAATAAAGCCTATAGCCGTTTATGCTCCTGCTATAGACAAGGGGCTGTCGGACGGTACGGTTATACCCAACCTCCCTCTTCCTATAGAAGGCTGGAAGCTTGACGACGGAACATACGGATATCCGGCGGGAGGGGCTTCAAAATACGGTCCTGTTACTCTAAGAAGCGGTATTGTCAATTCACTTAACAGCGCTACGGCGTATTTGCTCATGAACCATGTATGGCTGCAGGATTCTTATAACTATCTTGTGCAGATGGGTATTAACCCTGTCGATATAAACCAGACGGGAGCCGGACTCGCTCTTGGCACCTCGGGCATAACTCCTATAGAACTTGCCGGAGCTTATGCCACTATTGCCAACGGCGGCGTTTATCTGGAACCACTCTCTTTCAGATATGTTGAAGACAGAAACGGCGATATAATACTTGACGCAAGCAAGATAAGAGAAAAACACCGCGTTTTTAAGGACTCTACTGCGTGGGTTATAACTGATATGCTCGTTGACGCAGTTCAGACAGGGACAGGTAAAAAGGCTCGAATTTCCGGCATGACTATCGGGGGAAAAACAGGCACTAATCAGGAATCGAGAGGTATACTCTTCGCAGGAATGTCCCCATATTATACCGCAACGCTTTGGATAGGGCACGACCTTTATAAGCCTCTGCATAAAAGCGTATACGCGTCATCATCCGCCGCTCCGCTATGGAAAGATTTTATGACTAAAATACATGACGGGCTGGAAAACAAGCCTATTATTGACTCTGCTCCGGCAGAGCTTGGGCTTGTAAAGCTAACCGTATGTTCTGTTACCGGAAAGATTGCCACAGAAGCCTGCGAGCTCGACCTTGGCGGCCATAAGCCGGTATCCGCATGGTTTGCAGCCGGAACCGAACCGACTGAAATGTGCGACTGGCACACGCTGTATACCGTCTGTCCCGAAAGCGGCAAAATAGCAGGCCAATACTGCCCTGTTGACGAATCAAGCGCCGTTAAATCACTGCTTCATGTACCTTCCGATTCTATTTACTGGGAGCTTACAAAGAAACTCCGTGACGAATATCTTCCCGGAATGCTGCCCGGGCTGGAAGAAGGAGAGGACATTTCCGGCATTAATCCGGATTCGCCGCAATACAAAGAATACTTTTGCGATATACATACCGAAACGTGGTATACCAAGCAGCTTGCAAGAGAGCAGGCCGTAGTGTTTGCTAACGCTCAAATCGACGTTTCAGAGTCTGTGCTGGCAAACCCTCTTTACGAAATGTCGAACTCTGACAGAACACAGCTTTCAGATACTATTAAATCGCTGAAAAATCTGATATCCGACCCATCGGCTGCGGCTGGTGCGATTGAACTTAAAACAAGCGAATTGCAGTCGCTGACAGATATGATAGTATTGCTGTATACTCCTGACCCGGAAACTTAATAAACCGTTTACGGCATATAATTTTCTTCGTCCTTAACTGTAATTCTTACGGCTCTAGATGGCGGCCCGCAAAGCCGCTCCCCTTTTATTTTTATTTCCGGGTGTACCGGTACTACATAATACTCATATTTATGTCCGTATTCGGCAGTAAAGTCGCTTATCGAAAGCTCTGATACCGCCCCGTTATATTCACCGATTATAACACAGAGGCCTTCTTTTATATCCCGCCGCATCAGCCTGTATATAATATGCTCCTGCACAGGCATGAAAGTAATACACGGACAGCCGCCGTCTCCGTGGAATACACTGATTGTATCCGGCGGGACGGGTACCGACCAGTAGCTCGTATACTCAGACGGCGCATTGTCTTCCAGAAAATATTCCAGCGCTGTCTGGTCGTCGGGCGTAAATGCACTTGCCAGCATAGGCTTATCCGCCGCTGTTATGGACTTGATGTCAATCTTTGCCTCTATTATACCATTCGGCTTTGAAAACATAGGCGCCGCTGTGCCTTTGTAAATTTTACTGAACATTTTTTGAATAATCATTGCCGGATATGTTCCTCCGGTAACTTCCGACGGCAGGCAGTGCGTCTCGTCAGTGTTATCGAACCCCATCCAGCAGCACATCGTATAATCAGGATTATAAGCCACTGTCCACGCATCCCGGTTGCCGTCTGTCAGCTTATCAGAGCCTGATGTTCCTGTTTTAGCTGCTATTTCCACTCCACTTACATGTACGCGCCGGGCTGTTCCCGTTTCGGCAGCCGATTTTAACATAGACGTTATAAAAAAAGCTGTTTTGTCCGAAATAACGCAGGCCCTTGTATCAGGCCTCTCGTATATAATCTCTCCCCTGCCGTCCTCTATTTTTGTAATGCACGAGGGCAGCGAATAGTATCCTCCGTTCGCAAAAGGCGTATATGAACCGGATAGACAAAGCGGAGATACCCCTTTTGTAAACCCTCCAAGCGCTAGCGTCAAGCCGTTGTCCTGAATATCAAACGGTACTCCAAAGCTTGAAGCAAACAATTTTGCCGGCTGGATACCAATTTTTGAAAGAATACGTATGGCCGGCAGATTCAGAGAATCTTCTACTGCGTGGCGCAGTGTTACCCAGCCTTCGTAGCTGTCTGTAAAATTCTTTGGTACATACCCGTTAAAGTCTTCCTTTTCATCAAGCACCAGCGTTGTCGGGGTATAGCGCAGTTTTTCTATCGCAGGAGCATATACAAGCACAGGTTTTATTGCCGAACCCGGTTGACGTTTTATATCCAAGGCACGGTTGATACCGCGGCGCGTATCATAGCTGCGTCCGCCGAGCAGTGCGCGCACTTCGTTTGTTTTACTGTCAAGGACAACAAATGCCGACTGACAGCGTTCACCATCCTGTGAATCCGAAGGGAAATTTTTTTCATCTTCGTATAGCGATTCCAGTGTTTTCTGAAGATTCTGGTCAAGCGTTGTATATATACGGTATCCGCTCGAAAGCAGTTCTTCACTGCCCATGCATAGCAGCTCTTCCGCTTCGCTTAATACCATATCAACAAAATACCCGTAACTAAATTTTTGCTTTTCTGCCAGAACAACCGGCTCCGCCTGGGCTTTTTTTGATTCCTGAGATGAAATGAACCCCTGTTTTTCCATTTCTGATAAAACAAGATTACGCCTTTTTATAGATTTTTGCATATTAATATGCGGCGCGTAGTATGAAGGAGCTTTTATTGTTCCTGCCAGCATAGCCGCCTGCGCCAAAGAGAGGGACGCGGTGTTGGTACCAAAGTACGCTTTAGCTGCAGCTTCAATACCAAAAGCTCCTTTTCCAAAGGGTATATAGTTCAAATACATCTCCAGAATTTGATCTTTGGTGTAGACCTGCTCGAGTTTATAAGCCATAACAACTTCCTGCAGTTTTCGCGATATAGTCTTTACGCCTGTCAGACTTGTATTTTTTACAAGCTGCTGCGATATAGTACTGGCCCCCTGTTTTAAGCTTACGCTCTTAATATCTTCTACAAAAGAACCAAAAATCCGAATAATATCCACTCCGCTGTGCTCATAAAACCGAGAATCCTCAATTGCGATAAAAGCGTTTTTTACATGCTTTGGTATCGTATCGATTGGCACGTACAGCCTGTTTTCAGTGTTATAAAGAGCGGCTGTTTCAATGCCGTTTTTATCATATATCAACATCGTAAGCTGCATTTCGCCTATTTTTTTTGGATCAAACTCTTTCCATTCGTTAAGACCCATTAAATACGAAAATAAGAATGCTGCTCCTGCAAGAGATAGTGTCGCAACTGTAAGCGTCCCGTATTTGAATATTGCTGCAATAATTGCAAAAATGCGTCCTATAATCCCCTGATCAATTCTGTGCTTGCCCATATTTTTTATCCCTGTTTTCTTATACTTTTAGGCTGTCCGAAATGAAGGGCAATATTTATTTCGACATCAACCATATTTTAGTATTAAAACATTCCAGTATTCGGCAAAACCTCTTAAAGGATAGCGTATTTATAACAAGAAATAGTAATGGATTACATGAAAGGATGATACATATGCGCATTAGTGTTATGCAGCAGAGCGAGATTATCACCGCCAGTCTATACGGCGAACTCGACCATCATACTGCCGCAAAGGCAAAGGACGAACTTGACCGTTTAATAAGGCGCTATAGGAACTCTGACCTTATACTCGACCTTAAAAACTTAAGCTTTATGGACAGCTCCGGGCTTGGGGTTATTCTCGGCCGGTACAAGGCACTTAAAGCCGCCGGCCATAGCATGTATGTAAAAAACCCTAACCGTCAGATTGAAAAAGTATTCAATGTAAGCGGTATTTATAAAATTATCAAAAAATTAAAATAACGGGGGCCTTTATGGAAACAAAAAATACTATGGATTTAAAACTGCCCGGCTTATCGGTAAACGAGGGCTTTGCACGCAGCGTTGTAGGCGCTTTTGCCACACAGCTCAATCCTACTCTTGAAGAAATAGCGGACATCAAAACTGCCGTTTCGGAGGCGGTAACCAATGCAATTGTGCATGCTTACCCCAAAGCACCGGGTGAAATACACATATTTGCATCGCTTGATAGCCGCACAATAAGGGTGGTTATTGAGGATTTCGGTATTGGCATAAGCGATATTATTAAGGCGCGCCAACCTTTTTACAGCACATCAAAAGACGACTCGCGCTCGGGCATGGGGTTTACCGTAATGGAAACGTTTATGGACAAAGTAAACGTTAATTCGGCGCCCGGAGAAGGTACATCTGTGGAACTTATTAAAACGATAGGACAACAGGGTTAATAATAATGGCGAATAAAGGCTTGCTCTCACATGAAGAGAGCCTTGCGCTTATAAAAGCCGCGCAAAACGGCGATGATGACGCAAAAGAAACTTTAGTGGTACGCAACACCGCATTGGTGAAAAGCATAGTAAAAAAGTTTTTAAACCGAGGAGTTGAGTTTGAGGACTTAATGCAGATAGGCAGCCTCGGGTTGGTTAAAGCCGTGCTTGGATACGATGCTAAATTCGAGGTTCGTTTTTCTACGTATGCCGTACCTATGATAGCGGGCGAAATAAAGCGATTTCTACGCGATGATGGCATTATTAAAGTCAGCCGTTCTCTGCGCGAAAAATCTTTTGAGATATATAACGCCAAGGAGACTTTAAAAAACGAGTTTAAACGCGAGCCTACAATAGACGAACTTGCCCAAAGGCTCGGCATGACACCTGAAGACATAGTATTTGCCATGGAGGCGGTACGCACGCCTGTCTCTATATTTGAACCGGCTTTCGAGGACGAAGGCTCAAAAACGCTGCTTATAGACACAATGTGCGAAAACAGCGACAACGACATAATAAATACAATATTGCTCAAGGAACTGATACAAAAACTTGAGCCCAAAGAACGAAAACTAATTATGTTAAGATTCTTCAGCGATAAAACTCAGACTGAGATTGCGGCTATTTTGGGAGTATCCCAGGTTCAGGTTTCAAGACTTATTACCAAAACCATTCAAAAGCTTAAAAAGGCTGTCGAATAAAACATACCGTCATTAATATTTTTTTATCATCAATGCCATAATAGTAGCACGGAAAACATTATGCTGCAAAAAGGAGGCAATAACAGCGTGCTCTATATGCTGCGCAGAAGATGGGTGATGGCTTTGTTAATAACACTATTTTTAGCCGTTCTTGCTTTATTGACTATGATACTGCTTATCCCCCGTGGAAACACATATTTTGACGCATGGTATGTATAAACATGGCTAGCGAGCTTTATTTCAGCCTTAAAAAAATATTGTATACCGAAAATAGGCGTTTTAAGTTCTCGCAAGTATGCTCGGTGCTTGGCGCAGATACGGCGCCTGTTGACAGCGCGATTTTTGAATTTGAAGGGCAGGCGCATACTATTACTGCCTTTGAGGCGGCAACGAAGCTTATGAATCTTTACCCCGGGTATACGGTAAGCAGCTTGGGGCCGGACGAATGCAGCATTTTTCTGCGGCACAAAAAGCAAAGCCTGCTCAAAAAGACGCTTAAAACCGCTTTGCTTTGCGTAATAATGTTTTTCGGCGGTGCGGTGGCTTTGATGACTTTCCATGAGGACGTCAATATGAAAAACGTCCATTCGAGTATTTATGCTTTCTTCAACGGCGGCATGCGTACAGAATCGCTAGTTGTAAGCATACCGTATTCGATAGGCGTTGCGCTGGGGTTTGTAGTGTTGCTTGGCTTGCTGTCTAAAAAAAAGAAGCGCTCGTCTGTGCTTGATATAGATATTTATGAGTACGAGACCTCTCTGCGTAACTTTCTTGCAGCGAAAAGCAAGCGGTCTGATGGGTGATTTTCTGGCAGCATTAACAGGCCTTTGCGCCGGGCTTGTCATCGGCGGAACGGTAAGCGCATTCTTTGTTATGCTCGGCGTTTTCTCCAAAACGATGCTGGCATTGCGCCATAGCACAACGGGTATGGCAATGGCGGCAAGCGCAGCCGCCGGAGCCATTGTGGGGACGCTGGCTACAGTATTTCGCGTATCGTTTTCTGCCGGAAAAATTGCAGCAGCATTGTTCGGATTGTTATCAGGCGTTTACGTAGGAGTATTTATCGCATGCCTCGCTGAGGTTGCGAACATGATACCTCTGCTTAAAAAATACGGCTTTACCCAGATAATAATTATAGTAGTTTTGTTTTGGTTTATGCTCGGTAAGCTGGCAGGATCGCTCGTTTACTGGATATCGGATTTACTCTAGAAAGGAATGACATGAACAGGTTTGTAAAGATACCCGAGACTAATATAGGCAGCCTGAAAAACGTGGAAGAAACCGAATCGTTCACAAAGGTTGGCCCGTCAAAAGAGGAAAAAATTTAGCACATGGATATTAAAAAAAACGTAGATGATACTAACTATCAGCAATATGTAAAAAACGCGGCTCCCAAAAGTCCGTTTCTCAAAGAGTGCGTTATGGCATTTATAGTCGGCGGACTTATTTGCGTTCTCGGCGAAGCGCTTAACGATATTGGCAAAAGCGTCCTTATGTTAGGTGAAGAGGGTGCAGATTCGTTCCGCACGATAGTGCTTATATTCTTAGGCGCGCTTTTTACCGGCTTTGGGGTATACGATATGCTCGGCCGTATAGCAGGGGCGGGCTCTATAGTGCCTATTACCGGGTTTGCCAACTCCGTTGTAGCCCCGGCACTTGAATATAAGTGGGAAGGTTACGTGCTAGGTGTCGGAGCAAAGCTTTTTACTATTGCGGGACCTGTGCTGGTATACGGCATTAGCTCTTCGGTTATAGCGGGCGTTATTTATTACATAATAAAGGTACTGTAACATGGGATCTCAAATAGGGCAAAGAACAATCAAGTTTAAGAATCCGCCTAATATAAGCATGGCATTTTCGGTAGCGGGCAAAAAGGAAAAAGACGGCCCATTCGGGCAGAGTTTTGACTTGACTTTTGACGATGAACTCTGGGGAGAAAAAACGTACGAGCAGGCCGAACGAAAAATATACTTGAAAGCGGTTGAATCTGTTATAGAGCGTGCCGGCTTGAAAACTGACGACATTTCGTTTCTTTTCGGGGGAGATTTGTTAAACCAGATAATAGCCTCCGGCTTTGCGGCAAGGGAAGTCGGAATACCGTTCTTCGGGCTGTACGGCGCTTGCTCTACTATGGCTGAATCCACTATTCTCGGCTCTATGGCGGTGGACGGCGGGTTCGCCAAGTACGTAGTGTGCGCGACCAGCAGCCATTTTGCAACGGCTGAGCGCCAGTTCCGCAATCCCTTGGAGCTTGGAACTCCAAAAACTCCATCGGCACAGAATACCGTAAGCGCTTCGGGCGCTACCCTGCTTACTTCCGACAGGGGTAGGTATCCGGCCGTTACATACGCAACTGCAGGCCGGGTGATAGATTTGGGTACGACGGACGTTAATAATATGGGCGCAGCAATGGCGCCTGCCGCCGTTGAAACTATTATATGCCACCTTGAGGATACGTGCAGAAACGATAATTATTACGACATAATACTGACGGGAGACTTAGGGACGTTCGGCACAAGTTTGTTTATAAAATTAGCTTCCGACGCGGGGCATGATTTTTCGTCAGTCCATAAGGACTGCGGCTCTTTGATATACGGAGGAGATGAGAAGATGAACTGCGGAGGCAGCGGCTGCGGCTGCGGAGCTTCTATGCTGTGCGGACACTTTTACAAGGAGCTTATGCAGGAGCGCGTAACGCGGCTGCTGTTTGTCGCAACGGGCGCACTGCACAGCCCTACAAGCGCTCTTCAGGGAGAGAGCATACCTTGCATAGCGCATGCGGTATCGATAGAAATGGGGTACGGAGGATGAACTACTTATCTGCTTTTTTAGTGGGCGGAGCCATTTGCGTTGTCGGACAGATACTGCTGTCCAAAACCAACCTGACTCCCGCGCGCATACTCGTTTTTTTTGTGACTGCCGGCGTGGTGCTTACCGCTTTGGGGCTTTACCAGCCTATTGCAGAGTTCGGCGGCGCCGGCGCTAAGGTTCCCCTTACGGGTTTCGGCTACGCGCTTGCAAAGGGCGCATACAAGGCTGTGGACGAATCGGGGCTTTTAGGCGCGCTCTCGGGCGGCGTTACCGCAACGGCTTCGGGTATTTCCGCTGCCGTGCTTTTCGGCTATCTGGTAGCAGTAATATTTACGCCCAAGACAAGAAAGTAAAAAAGCAGCGTATAACATATTGATTCAGTAACCTAACTGCTCCAGCAGCTCGGCTGCGCTTTTTACCATATCGGCGCATACTGTATCAAACATGTTCTTTTCTATTGCCTTATCTTTGCCCTGCACAGTCGAAATATCGCAGCTTAAAATCTCGCGGCAGATAACTGAGCCGTTCTTTTCTTTGAATCTGGCAATAAAATCTTCTGCCGCGGCATTGCACGAGCTTTTCGTGTCCAAGTCGCCTTCTGTAAAATGGCCTTTTTCCAAGCCGATAACCATAAGTGCTCCGCTGACGGCTCCGCAAACCTCTCCGCAACGCATTCCGCCGCCGAAGCCTCCCGATATTTTAAGCGCGATTTCTTTGCTCAAACCGTATTTTTCGCAGAACGCCGCAACAACAGACTGCGCGCAGTTAAAGCCGCTGCTAAAATATGCGGCTGCCTTTTCCGATGCTTCCATAACAACCTCGCTTTTTAATATATGCAATAATAACATGCCGTAACAAAAAAGCCAATCTCGTCACAATCAGCTTAGTATGTTTTCGTAAATTATCTGATGTTGATGAAAAAGTTGCGTACTTAACGCCGCCGAAGGCGGTAGCCGCAAAAAGGTGGTAGCGCCGCAGCGGACGAAAAGGCGGCGCACTTGAAAGCCGCCCGGACGCAGGCGCGTGCTTTTTTGCGGAAAAGGAGCAATGACGAAGCCTGCGGGATTTTCGGGCAGAAATAGAAACGCTCTGCCCGAAAACGAGCAAAGCGCAGTCCATTGCGACGTGGTGCCGAAGACCGGACTTGAACCGGTACGGTGTTGCCACCGCGGGATTTTAAG
>CAZSMH010000016.1:0-24734 GCA_964607965.1 uncultured Christensenellaceae bacterium | reverse complement strand
ATAGTGACGTTTGCCGACCCGACGCTTGAGGCGATGGTGCGCGGGGCGATGGGCAGGCCGCAGGGCAATATAACCGCGGCGGAGGCGGAGATGGTGACGAGGCTGAGCCTTAGCATGGAGTGGCAGCGGTACATTTTGGGGGATACGCCGATTAAGGATATAGGCGGGCTTGAATGTTTCACAAATCTTGAGAGCCTCGACCTATCCTTTAACGCCGTAACCGATATCACGCCGCTTAAGGGGCTCAAAAAGCTCGCGTTTTTGTCACTCGGTGACAATCCCGTCGCCGATATTGCGCCGCTTGCAGGATTAACAAATTTAAATGTGCTTGCGCTCGACAATTCGGCGGTGAGCGACCTGACGCCACTGACAGCTTTGACAAACCTAAAGCACTTGTATTTAGCAGGATGCCCTGTTTTGGACTATACACCGCTTGCGGGAATCTATCCCGGTCTCAAAAGCAAGGATTTTATAATCGCATCCGCGCTAAAAGAGCTTGGCTTTATCATGCCCGAAAACGATGCGGTAGCGGAGTACAGGGGCGAGGGAATGTCTGTAACCGTTAACCACTCAGAGTGGGGTGCGCCAGGAATGGAGGATCAAAACAACGCGGTAAAAATGAATCTGCAAATGGACAACGGGTATGGACTGACCGTCATATACTATCCGGAAATCGACGTCTATGTGTTCCAAATGACACAGAATAACCAGTTGGTATTGAATTATATCTACGAAGAGGCGACAGGTGGATTTAGCTTGAACGCCAGCGATCGGGGAAGCTTTGAGAGAATAATAACAGACGCGCTGGGCAAAACAGACGCCGAAGACATACTGCTTGCGCCTATCCCTATTTTCGATGATACGATTCAAATGACCTTCGGCGTAACTGCCGACGCGCTCTACGCACTGCCGTTTGATCAGACCGCGGCGCAGCCGGAGCAAACGACCGCGCCATATGCGTTGCCGTACGAGCAGCTGGGATTTACTGAAGACACTGCCAACGCGGCCTGCATTTTCGAACAGGACAAGCCGCACTATATGCGCATTACCATCCACAGGCCGGAATGGGGCGCAAGTCCGGAGGAATGGAACATTGAGTTTCACGATCTCGATGTAAATGGATATAGCTTGATAATGCAATATTTCGCCGACGAGGGCAAATGGCACGTTTACATGGAGAAGGGAGGCGCATATTGCGCTTATGACGTTTATCCTGCCACAGATGCAAAAGGATGGGAAGACCCCAGCATAAAAGCTGTGCATCAGATGGTGGGCGACGCCTTTCATTCACAGGGAAAGGAATTGTACTATAAGCCGTTGGAATACTTTGAGCGGGAGGTACAGGAACTTTTCGGTATGAGCATACAGGATCTGTACGCTTTGCCCATTTAAGTAGCTGATCTATATTATTTCAGCCGATGCCGGACGGTGCACTAAGCCCATTAAACTTACCGATACTTATATAAGGAGGTGTTTACTTGGAGAAGGATATGACGACGGGCGAATTGTTTGAAAGGCTTTTTATAGCTACAAGTATCAAGGATATTCTAGATAATGAGGTTATACCACAGCCTCCTTTGTTTCATGAGTACCTCCGGCAGCTATGCCTTGACAGGGGAGAAATGCGGGAACATGTGATTAAGCGTTCTGGTATAAACCGTACTTACGGGCATCAGCTTTTCAACGGTACGCGAAAGCCCTCGAGGGATAAGGTGATACAGATCGCATTCGGGTTTGGTCTTAATATTGAGGAAACGCAGCAATTATTAAAGGCAGCACAGGAAAGCCCGCTTACTCCGAAGCTTAAACGGGACGCTACCATACTTTATTGCATAATGCATCAGCTTGATTACAGCGAAGCCCAGAAGCTGCTCGTCAGCTTTGATATGGCAGCGCTGGGCAGTTAAAAATGTATTATAAGAGAAACACAATAGTCGATATAAAGCGGAGATTTTCAGCAAAAGCCAAATTATAGTGAGCCCGTGACTATTATTTTTAAAGAGGAGGATAAAAAACCGTGAGCTTTTTAAAGATGTTTAAAAAACAGCATGGCAGCGAAACAAAAACACAACAGGAATCATCGCGGCCTAATGTTGTAAGGCATATAGTATGCTTATGTTATGACGCGCCGTATATAAATTCCTTAAAGCCTCAGATGCAGGAGTATATTGTAAGGGCAGAACAGGAACGCGGGAGCGTTATTACGCCGGACTCGCGCATTACCTTTGACAGTTTCTACGATAATGCCTCGCTGGAAAAACCGGAGATGATACGACAAAAGCTGCAGCAAATATATTCTACGGTATATCAGCAAACAGCCATGTACGAGCTGGCCGACAAGACCGTGGCGCGGGAGGTACAGCAAAGGGATGGGCATACGCTGGTAAAATACTTTGTGCTGTATGCAAAGGAAGGCGAAAACCTGCAAGGCAGACCGCAACCCCTAGCGGCCCCTGCGACAATAAAAATCATCCGCGACCCCAGTGCCGTAGCGGCGTTAGCACCTGCATTTATTTTAGTCAACGGCACACAGGCTGCCGTTATTCCAAAAAACGGAGGGAGCGCTGTAATTCAGGTGGATACCAGCCCAGTCGTTTTGGGTACAAATGCCGTTGGCAAAGGCACACGTTATGAGCTTAGTGTCCCAAGCGGCGGATATGCGGAAGTACATGTGAAAGCAAACGTGTTTCAGCCGAAACTGACGGTTTTAAGATGATTCAAAAAAACTGTTTTTAAGGAGGCAGTATAATGACAAATTGTATAAAGTGCAATCAAAGCTGTGATATTGAAGAAACGGTACTTTATGTAATGGAATGGTCTGATAATCTAATCGGGAACAGACAGGTACAGCAGGCCAGTATACGCGGCGCGGTGAAAGCGAGCCTGTGTACGGAGTGTATTGCGGCATACGTCGCGGGGAGAACAAAAGGAATGTCTATTCCAAAAAAGGAGAAGGAGGCGGCAAAAACTGCACTTAATACCGGAAATTTTACCGAGTTTGTTGATGATGCTACAGCATACGCAGTAAAGGAGCGCGTCAACGCTCCTAATGCAGGCAAGAACAAGTTGTTTACTGCATGGGCCTTGGCAAACGCGGCTGACCATCTGGTGAACGAAACATTTATTCCGGCAGAATATGCAGCCGCCTGTGTTGTACAGGATGCAGACGGTAAAACGGGTTTTATTGCGCACGAACCGATACGGTATATACTTGCGCGCCCAAGCGTTTTTAAGTTTATTATATACAATCAAACAAGCGGCAAATTTGAATTTGTGACCGGCGAACGATGGATAGACCCCAAGTGGCTGGCAGCATCCGAGAATGTACTTACAGCGTGCAGAGATTTTTTGACGCTTTGATTTATATTTTGCCAATGCCGGTATAAGCACTTAGCTTGAGTTTTTTGGTATTAATTTATTGTATTTTTAGGAGGTATTTTTATGGGTGCACGATATGTTTATTCTGTTAATTACCGCTACAACTGCGAAAAATGCGGGAGGCAAACCGACTGGCTTACATACAAAAAATATGCTGAAACATCGGGTTTAAGCACTGTTCTGCGGGGCACCCCAGGTCTTAGCGGAATAGGTGCATACCTAGCTTATGACGATATCAAGTCAACACAAAAGGGCTTTGTGAAGCAAATGGAAGAAGGCAAATTCTCAATACTTGAGGGTGGCTGTGCCTGCCCGTACTGCGGACAGAGGCAGTCGTGGTGTCCGCCTTACGATTTTACCGGCTTAACACTTCCCGGCAGAATAGCTCTTTCCACTGCGGGATACTTCTTTTTAACCGCGGTCATAGCGCTGATCGTTTTTTTGATCTTCGAAGAAGATTCCATCCCGGCGGTATTGGGGATCGCCGCCGCAGGGCTTGTCATCGGTCCGGTGCGCGCCGTCACTGTGAGAAAAAAGCAGCAAAAAGCAAATCGGGATTTTTTAAGCACCTGCACGGTTTTCAATAAACCGGAATTTGACTGGCAGACTGAGGATATAAAACCCGGCTGGGATAACGATACGAATAGTGGCAATTAAATAGTATCTGATACTTACACGGTCAATGTCAGGTAAGCTATATTACGACGAAACCAATATCCTTTTACTTGTCTCTTTTTGTTAAAACGAGTATAATTATTATAACAGCCCGCAGTTTAAAAGGAGACATAAAAATGGCGACAGAGACACTGCGTCAGCGTTTATTTAAAGCCCCCGATTTTGAGACTTATGTCGAAGAAAACGCCGAATCATTAATACCTTTACAGCTCTGCGACTATCTGACAGAACTGCGCCGGAAATCCGGACAGTCAGTAGGGCAGATTGTTTTGCGCTCAAATATTGATCGTACTTATTTACATCAGATTCTTAACGGAACGAGGAAACCGTCCAGAGACAAGCTCATACAGTTAGCTTTCGGGTTTGGGCTGGATGATGACAGTACACAGGAACTGCTCAAAGTTGCGCAGATGAGCCCTCTTTATCCCCGCATAGTTCGCGATGCAGCTATTTTAAGATGCCTTCACGACCGCAAACGTATAGACGAAGCGCAGGAGCTTTTAGACAAAATGGGCTTAACGCCGCTGGGCAGGGAGGATAAGCATGGATGATGTCTATATAAATAGCATTCTGTCCGAATGTGACAGTGCGCGTTATCCCGAAGGATTTCTTAGGGATTATGAGGCGATGGAGTGCCTTGCTCATAATGATATGAGTGAAACGCTCCTTGTTAAAAACAAGCAAACGGAAAAATATTTTATCGCAAAATGCTATACGGATAAGACCCTGCTTTCTCATCTAACCGAAGCAGATATACTAAAAAGGCTGGAACATCCCGGTTTGCCCCAATATGCGGGTGAATACCAAAGCGGGATGCTTTGTGTAATACGCGAATATGTGGAAGGAACGCCTCTTGATAAATACGCAGCGCAGGCAAAACTTGATGAGGAGAAGGCTGTTTCCCTGACTAGCGAGCTTTGCGTTATTCTTTCTTATCTTCACGGACAAAAACCTCCGGTAATTCACCGGGATATAAAGCCCCAGAATCTTATAGTGGATACAAAAGGCAGACTCAGGCTTATCGATTTTGGAATTTCCCGTGTATACGATAAAAATGCGGAGGAGGATACGGTATGTTACGGCACCAGAAACTTTGCGGCACCCGAGCAATACGGCTTTGCCCAGACGGACAATCGTGCCGATATCTTTTCCCTAGGAGTGCTTCTGGGCTGGCTGTTGACCGGCGAATCAGAACTGAAAAGCATATATTCTAAGATTAATAACCATCGTTTACTGCGAATAGTAAAAAAGTGTACGGCGTTTTCACCGGAAAAGCGCTATGCAAATGTCGATAAAGTTCGGGTTGATTTGCTCGATTTCGATGGTCGGCGGCAAAAACGCACGCTAATACGGGCGTGCACTCTGATTGCATTTGCGGTCTGCCTATGCATTGGGTTCGCAATCGGGCGTTACACAGACATCACGCCGATATTTGCATCGTCATCCGGCGTCGTATTTGAAGAACCGCTAATAGAACAGGCAGTCAGACTGACACTGCGAAAGAGCGCGGATGAACTTATTGATAAAAATGATTTATTAAGCGTGTCCGAGATTTATATTTATGGCAACAAAGCAGTCGGAAGTTATCAAGAATTTGATGATTTAGCTTTTCAAATGGTAACTAATGATGGGGCGATAAAAAACGGCGGTCTAAACTCGCTTAAAGATTTAACCAAGCTAAAAAATCTTAAAGAAATTCGCATTGTATTTGAAGACATCACCGACCTTTCTGCGCTTCGGGGTCTTGAAGCACTTGAGATAATCGATTTGCGGCATAATCCCATTAAGGACGTGTCGCCTCTGGCAAAACTGCCGGCGCTAAGAGATATCTGCCTATTTGATACCCGTGTATCCGATATATCATCGCTTTCCGCCTGCACAATGCTGGAAAATATAGATGCGGGAGATACTCTTATAACATCCATGACCGCCTTTGAGGGCATAAAAAGCTTAAGAAGCCTATCTTTGATGGGTACGCCGATTAAAACGCTTTCAGGTCTTAAAGACTTTATCGGTTTAGAGAAAATCAGACTCTCGGATGTATCTGACGGCGACCTGCGGCCGCTTTTGGTATTGCCTAATCTCAAAGAAATCTATCTTGAGGAGACGCTACGGCAGGCGGCGGAAAATCAGCTTAAGCACGCGGGGTTTAAGATTGCTTTTATTTAATCCATAATTATTAGCTGTGTATTGAGTGTATATAATCCGCAGAATTTTTTAGTCAGTATAAGGAAGGTTTGCAGTCAACCATAGTGTATTAGCATATTGGCTTCTTTTTGGTGTTCGTAAAAAATTCTAAAACGAGCGCTAAATGCAGAATAAACCTAAAAAAACAAACCATTTTCAAAAAAAACCTTGTTGATTATCATAAAATAAGGCATAATATATGGGGCTTTGTATACATTCACTATAAATAGGCACATCTACAGAAGGGAAGATTATTATGTTTAAGGTCTTTCTTGTCGAAGATGAAATCGTAGTACGAGAAGGAATTCGCAATAATATTAATTGGGAACAGTATGGCTTTAATTATGCCGGCGATGCTTCGGACGGAGAGCTTGCGCTGCCCTTAATTCGTCAGATACAGCCAGACCTTCTTATTACAGATATTAAAATGCCGTTCATGGACGGATTGGCTTTGATAGAACTGATTCGAAATGAACTGCCGAAAACAAAAATCGTTATTATAAGCGGATATGACGATTTTTCCTGTGCGCAACAGGCCATTCACATGGGCGTTGAGCAATATCTGCTAAAGCCTATAGCAAAGGAAAAAATGGTGGATACTTTGATTGCGCTGCACAAGAAAATGGATGAAGAACAGCAACAGCAGGAATATCTGGAAAGGTTTCAGCTAGAAGCACAGGAGTACGAGACTTTTTCACGCAGGAGGTTTTTCGAAAAAATTGTTACCGGCGGTTTAAGTGTGTTGGAAATCACTGAAACGGCAAAGACGATGGGTATAGATATTAATGCACCGTTCTATAATATTGTACTTTTTTCACTGAACAGCGCCGGATACGATGGAAGGCTGCCGGAGAGTTATATGGACTCGCTTGCGGCAGTGCAGGATAATATAACGCTGTATATCTTAGGCCGCCCGAACCTGATTCTGTTCAGATGGAACGTCACGACTTATGCTGTTTTGATAAAGGGTACAGAAGACGGCATTGATAAAATAACAAACGAGTGCGTTGAAAACATAAGGAGCCGGTGTGATGTTGCCGGGCGAGATGTTGACTGGTATATTGCCTGCAGCACGCCTGTATCGCGTCTCAGCTCAATCCCTGCCTGCTTTACAGAGGCAAGCCGCGTTCTGTCATACCGTTATCTTTGTCCGGAGGAACATATACTCTCTGAAAAAAGTATTTGCCATGTTCGGAAAGACGACTGCTCAAAAACGGATACATTTGATAAGGAAATCTGTCAAGAGAGAATCCGCAACTTTATAAGCAGCGGGTCTTTAGAAGAAATAGACCGTTTTATAGATCAACTGTTCCGAAACGTCGGAGAGGAAACTTCCGCACAGCCATTGTTTTGCAAATACCTGACTATGACGGTTTACTTTGCGGCAACAGAGTATCTGGATTCTATTTTCTCATCCAAGGACAATCTCTGGTCTTCTGAACTTCGGCCGAGAGACAATGTGTCGGCGCCTTGGGAAGCACGGCAATATGTGCGTCAGGTAATAAGGCGGGCGATTGAACTGCGCGACCTTGAAAGCAGAAAGCAGCAGCGGGATCTGATGAGCCATGCAATCGGATTTATTGACGAGCATTATCCTGACGAGTCTATTTCGCTCAACAGGGTAGCCAGAAAAGTGAACATCAGTCCAAACTACTTTTCGGCGATGTTCAGCCAGGAAGTAGGACAAACCTTTGTAGAATACCTTACCAATAAACGGATCGGAGAAGCAAAACGCATGCTCCGACAGACTGACAAGCGCTCAAGCGAGATTGCATTTGCTGTCGGATACAAAGATCCGCATTATTTCAGTTTTGTGTTCAAAAAAGTTGCAGGCTGTACGCCCAGTGAATACCGCAGAGGAAACAGGCAGTGAGCATAAATTTGGGGAAAGAAAAAAAAATAAAAAAGGCTATGCAGAGCAGCCTTTGGAAAATGACTCTGACCGTTGCGTTTCCTCTTATGGTTGTTATCATCGCAATCGCGCTTATCGGTATATCATACGCGCTGCAGTATCACGCAATTTTGAACAACGTCACAATGGCTTCGGATTTTAACCAGAACTTCAAAGACGATGTCGATTTAAAAATGTATTATTTCGTGATTGACAGCGAGTATTCGGAAGGGCTGCCGATTGAGGAAGTCCAGTCTGCGGAGACGATAGCGAAAAAGCTAATCGATACAACGACGGAAAAGGACAGTATCCGTGCTATCAGCAGTGTGCTGAGCTTGTGCCAGAACTTAGAGGATAAGATGCAGCAGATTGCGGAAACCAAGGAATACGATTCCCGCATGGACCAGCTGGATAAAAACATATATAATCTTACAGATTTAATTCAACAGTACATGTATACCTATCTTTATCATGAGGCGGCGCATCTTAATGCTTTACAGTCGTCTATGATTTCCAGCATGATTGTTTTTATGGGTATAGTCGTAGTTCTGTCTCTAGTGCTGTTGTTTTTCCTTTTAACATATTCGAGAAAGCTGAGCCGTAAGATTGTCAATCCGATTGATGAGATATGTAAACGCCTGGAAGCTATAGGAAAGGGCAGCCTGCTGGTATGCGAGCCGGTTCAGGCCGACGTAGAAGAAGTGCAGCTTCTCTCAGACGGTATAGAGAGCATGGTCGGGCGGTTAAAGCAGCTTATAGATAAGAACACCGAACAGGAAAAACAGCGGCGGCGAACTGAATTGGCGTTGCTTCAGGCACAGATTAATCCGCATTTCCTTTACAATACGCTGGATACAATTATATGGTTGATAGAATCAGGGGAGATCAGCGCAGCGGTCACGATGGTCGGCAGCCTTTCAAATTTTTTCCGATTTTCCTTGAGCCGCGGACAAAACGTCATCACACTTGCGGAGGAAGAACAGCATATTAGAAGCTACCTGGAAATACAGCAGATGCGCTATCGGGATCTGATGGATTACCAAATTGAGATTCAGGATCAATTGAAGAGTTACATTCTGCCGAAGCTCACACTGCAGCCTTTGGTGGAAAACGCGCTGTATCACGGTATAAAAATAAGCCGCCGAAGAGGTTTTATAAGAGTAATTGGCAGAGCACAGGGAGACTGCGTGATTTTGGAGGTTCTAGACGATGGGTCTGGTATGCCGCAGGAACGGCTTGACGCGGTTAGAGCTTCTCTTGAAGATGAAAGAAGTGAAGGCTTCGGGCTTCGTACCGTACACCAAAGGATTCAAATACTTTTTGGCAGAGAATACGGTTTAAAAGTAGAAAGCACACAGGATGTCGGCACAAGGGTAATCGTGACAATTCCCATGCATACAGTGGATAAGGAGATTAAAATATGAAAAAGAAGATTTTTTGTATAACAGCCTGCCTTATGGTTTTCCTTTGTGGCTGCGTGAAAGAAACGCATCACACTGCGGATATTGCTGAAGATAAGCTGATTGTGGTCGGGTTTTCGCAGGTCGGATCGGAATCGGAGTGGCGCGTAGCCAACACTGAAAGCATTAAAGAGGCGCTGAGCGAAGAAAACGGATATGAGTTGATTTACGATGACGGCAGAAATAAGCCGGAAAACCAGATTCGGGCTATACGCACTTTTATTCAACAGGACGTTGACTATATTGTATTCTCTCCTAGAGTTGAGACGGGCTGGAATGCGATTCTTCAGGAAGCAAAGGAGGCCGGTATACCGGTCATCGTTACGGACCGTTATATCGAAATGGGAGACGAGGATCTGTATACGGCATATATCGGCTCCGATTTTAAAAAAGAAGGCGAAAAGGCCGTCAAGTGGTTGGAAAACTTTCTGATAAAACGAGGACGCGAGGAAGATACCATAAACATAGTCCATATTCAGGGAACGCTTGGTTCATCTGCACAGATTGGCAGGACATTCGCGTTGGAGAATATGATAACCAGGAATTCAAACTGGAAAATGGCTGCGCAAGGATGCGGTGATTTTACGAGAGCCAAAGGATATGAGGTTATGACCGAGATTTTGCAGGAGGTAAAAGATATAGATGTCGTTTACTGTGAAAACGACGGCGAGGCGCTTGGCGCGATAGAAGCAATGGAAGAGGCGGGGCTAACATGCAATGCAAACTACGGCGTGATTGTTATCTCGTTTGATGCGACAATGCTTGGCCTCCAATACTGTCTCGATGGAAAGATTGCATTAAATGTGGAATGCAACCCGTTGCAGGGTCCATATGTTGATGAAATAATTAAGCAGTTAGAGAACGGGGAGAAAATCAAACGGGAAAAATATATCGCTGAAACGCAGTTTGACTGTTTCACCATAACCGAGGAAATGATTGCCAGCAGGAAATACTAATAAGATTGATTTTTTACAATAAACGGTTGAAAAATATACGGATGTCTAACATCACGGAAAGACCATGCAATACGTATGGTTAGCTATCTAACCAAAATGGTTTGAATTATTATGCTGTTATCCAATGTATATTGTTTTTCGTTTTTCTGAATGTTATAAGATAAGTGATGTGTATATTCTTTGCAAAGAATGTACAGTCATTATTAAAAAAAGGAAAGGAAACCGAAAGAATGAAAAAACTTATTTCAGCTGTTTTGATTGTCGTGTTGGCATTAGGACTCGTTGCATGTGCTCCGGAAACAACGCCGGAAACGGGAGATCCAGAGACAAAGGCGGCAGATCCAACAACCGATGGCGGCACGGATACAGGGTCGGATTTGATTAGCGTAGGGTTTGCGCAGGTCGGTCACGAATCTGATTGGCGCATGGCCTCCACTAACTCTGTGCAGGAGGCGCTGAGCAAGGAAAACGGCTTTGAACTCTCGTTCGTCGATTGTGACAACGATTCCGCAAAGCAGCTCGAAGCTGTTCGTCAGTTCATTCAGGACGATATGGACTACATTGTTATAGCCCCCATCGTTTCCACCGGCTGGGATACTGTCCTGACCGAAGCAAAGGATGCCGGGATTCCGGTTATCGTGCTTGACCGTACAATTGATGATTCGGATAAGTATGATACATGGATTGGCTCCGAATTTATGAATGAAGGTCTTGCGGCCGGCGCTTGGCTGAAAGATTATGCAGCATTAAAGGGCATTACAGAACTGAACATACTCGTAATCGAGGGAACAACGGGTTCTTCCGCTCAGATCGGACGTACTGATGGATTCAAGAAGTATGCCGATGATAACGGCTGGACCATAATCGACTCGCAGTCCGGAGACTTCACACAGGACGGCGGACAGAAGGTTATGGAATCCTACTGCAAGAGCTACGAGGGACAGTTCAACGTAGTCGTCTGCCAGAATGACAACGAAGCATTCGGCGCTATGGACGCTATGGATGCGGCCGGCGTAACCTACGGCGTAGGCAACGATGTTATTCTAATTTCCTGGGATGCATGCAAAGCGGCTCTTCAGTTTGTGCTGGACGGCAAGATTAACTCAGACTTCTGCTGCTATCCGCTGCAAGGGCCTACACTGGCTGCGACTATTAAGAAAATCGCCGCCGGCGAAGCAGTTCCCGACAAGACGTTCATGACCGAGCCGTGGTATGTGGCGGAAGATGTTCTTAAGACCATCACCTATACTAACAGCATTGGCGAGGAAGTCACAGAAGATTTGATCTTGGTTACCGCAGACGTAGTTGCTAACACACCGTATTAATGAAACTTGAGCGCTGAATAGCGACAATTCTCGTAATAGGGGAGGCCGGTAAAGTCTCCCCTTCTTTACGGAACCCCAAAAAGCAATGCTTTTTGGGGTGTGGGTTTAAGGAGGAAAATGGCATGGCAAACAAAACCATACTTACGCTGCGGGGAATTGATAAAACGTTTCCCGGGGTAAAAGCTCTTGACAGCGCGCAGCTGACGCTGCGTGAGGGAGAGATTCATGCGCTTATGGGTGAGAACGGAGCGGGAAAATCCACGTTAATCAAATGCCTTACGGGAGTATACGAACGCGATGGCGGTGAAATCCGCATGGAGGGGACGGAAGGGAACCTCTTTATTCACTCTACGCAGGAAGCACAAAATAAGGGCATAGTTACGGTTTATCAGGAAATTAACCTCTGCCCGAATTTAACTGTTGCCGAAAACTTGTTTATCGGCCGAGAACCAAAAACAAAGCTCGGATTTGTAGACTGGAAAGCGATGAACCGCATGTCCAGGGAGATTATGAGTAAACATCGGTTTGATATAGACGTTACGAAAACGCTTGGTGATTATTCACTGGCGGTTCAGCAATTGATTGCAATTGCACGTGCGGTGGATATCGAAGCAAAGGTTCTCATACTCGATGAGCCTACTTCTTCTCTTGACGAAAAAGAGGTTGAAAATTTATTTGCCTTGATGCGTCAATTGAAGAAAAATGGTGCTGCGATTCTTTTTGTTACGCATTTTCTAGAGCAGGTCTACGAAGTCGCCGACCGCATTACCGTATTGCGAAACGGCGCGTTCGTCGGAGAATATGAAACGGCGGAACTGCCGAGAGTAAAACTTGTTGCGGCAATGCTTGGGAAGGATTTAGACGACCTTGCGACAATAAAATCAGAAGGCGAATCGAACGTCAGCGAAAAGGTCGTTGTAAAAGCGGAAGGCCTATCGCATATCGGCAAGATAAAACCGTTCGATTTTACTATACATGAAGGCGAAGTGGTAGGAATTGCAGGATTGCTCGGCTCCGGGCGCTCGGAAATGGTGCGCTGCATATACGGTGCCGACCGCAGCCATACAGGGAAGCTGGAGTTCCAAGGCAAGAGCTTGAAAACCAGGGCGCCTATTGATGCTATAAATGCCGGAATGGGATATCTTCCGGACGACAGAAAAGCAGACGGTTTAGTTGACGAGTTGTCTGTCCGCGAGAATATAATTCTGGCACTTCAGGCAAGGCGGGGGTTTTTCAAAATGATGCCTCGGGACAAGCAGGAAGCACTGGCTGATGAGTTTATAGAGCTGCTTCAGATAAAAACTCCATCCAGCGAAACGATAGTAAGTCAGTTGTCGGGCGGCAACCAGCAAAAGGTAATACTTGCGCGCTGGCTTTGCACCAAGCCTGACTTTTTGATTTTGGATGAACCGACAAGAGGAATAGATGTAGGTACAAAAACGGAATTTCAAAAGCTTATATTAAAATTCGCTGCTGAAGGTACAAGCATAGTTTTTATTTCTTCAGAAATCGAAGAGATGCTTCGCACCTGCGGCCGCATGTGCATTATGCGGGACAGAGAAAAAGTAAGCGAAATCTCAGGCCTGATGACGCAGGAAAGCGTTATGACCGCGATTGCAGGGGGTGAATCTAATGTCAAAGTTTGTTAGAAAGGTTGTTGGGCATAAGCTGTTCCTGTCGCTTTGTTGCCTTCTGCTGGTGCTGCTGGTCAACCTGATTAAAAGTCCAAGCTTTTTCGATATTTCAATCAAAAACGATGTTCTCTTCGGTCGTCTCATTGACATTCTAAACCGAGCCAGCGAAATTGCAATCCTTGCAGTCGGCATGACGCTGGTTATTGCAGCATCCCGCGGGCCTGATATTTCCGTAGGCTCGGTAATGAGTCTGTCCGGCTGCTTTGGGTGCATGCTGCTTGCCGGTTTCGGAGTGAAAACCACTTCGGTACTTCAGATGCCTATGTTTCTTGGAATATTAGGAGGCATAATGATGGGCGGAGTCGCCGGAGCCTTCAACGGGACATTGGTATCCAAACTTAAAATTCAACCGATGATAGCAACGTTGATTCTCTTTACGGCCGGTCGTGCTATCAGTTTGTTGGTGTGCAACAACATGATGATCTACATCCGTTATGAGCCGTACAAATATTTGGGCAACTTTTTCAAAATTGGTGATTGGACATGCCCGATTCCGACACCGTTTTTCGTTACCGTAATTGTAGTTGCGATTGCCGCTTTCATATTGAGAAAAACTACGTTGGGTCTTTATGTACAGTCCGTAGGCGTTAACAGGCGCGCATCCCGGCTGCTGGGAATTAACTCAGATAAAATCATTTTTATATGTTTTATTGTATCAGGTCTTTGTGCCGGTGTCGCGGGTGCTTTAAGTTCCTCGAGAATTTATTCAGCCGATCCTAACAGCATTGGTCTTAACTATGAACTCGATGCAATATTAGCGGTAGCGCTTGGCGGGAACAGCCTTGGCGGAGGCAAGTTCAGTCTGTCCGGTTCGATAGTCGGTGCGTATACCATTCAGGCAATCACTGTGACATTGTTAGCAATGGGCGTATCCACTGATCAGGCGCCTGTTATTAAGGCGATTATTGTTCTTGCTATCGTCGCAATCCAGTCCCCGGTATTCAAAGAATGGATTACAGGGTTGAAAAACCGCAGAAATACATTGAAAGGCTCAGACATTAGCGCAGCGGATGACGGGGCAAAAGAGCAGATGTTAGGCACAAGTGAAAGAGGTGAAATGTGATGAAACGAAGAAAAAAGATGAACAACACCACACTGATGATAATCATTACGATATCGCTTTTTTTGTTCATGTACTTTATCGGATGCATGATATATCAGGATAAAGGTTTTGGTAATTTCCAAACATTTTTGAACGTTATGATCAGTAATTCCGGCTTGCTATGCATCGTTTGCGGGATGACCTGTGTTATTTTAACGGCTGGTATTGATATTTCTGTTGGTTCAGTTGTAGCAATGGACTGCATGCTGCTTGCAGTTGGCATGGGCGCCGGTTACAATGCAATATTGATGGTGGCGCTCGTATTGGTGATAGGCGTTGCCTTTGGGCTGATGCAGGGGTTCTTTATAAGCTACTTGAATATACAACCGTTTATAATAACAATGGCTGGGTTGTTTTTTGCCCGCGGCATGACTGCGGTAATAAGCACAGATCAGGTTTCCATCACGGAAACTACGAGTGCACTGTTTCATGGATGGGCGAACGCTAAAATCGAATTCCCAGAGTTTTTAGGCTACGTCAATGAAAAGGGAGTATTAATGGTTCCCTTTATCCGTATTCCGGTTGTAATCGCGATTCTGTGTGTAGCCATAACATACATCATGCTGCGGTATACGAAATTTGGGCGTGCATTGTATGCGGTCGGAGGAAACGAGGATTCTGCAAGGATGATGGGCTTAAATGTTAAAAAAGTTAAGCTTAAAGCATACATGTTATCATCAATTATTTGCTCAATAGGCGGTATTTGTTATTGTATGAATACAATGTCCGGTTCCGTTCAGCAGGCAAAGGGACTGGAAATGCAGGCGATTGCGGCAGCTGTAATCGGCGGTACGCTGCTCACGGGCGGCGTAGGAAATGTTGTTGGCTCGTTTTTCGGCGTGCTTATAATAGGCACCATAACGACTTTGATTAATACCAACGGCAAGCTGCCCTCGGGTTGGTCGAACGTTGCGATTGCGGCACTTTTGTGTATGTTTATCGTCCTCCAGGCTATATTCGCAGTGATTAGAGAAAGAACGGTTTCGAAAGGAAAAGTTTCCAGCGTTCTATAATCTTGGGCAACTTATGTTGCCAGTGTGCAGTTTGGTTTTTTTGGGCTTTTTTAACGAATTATTATTAATATCGCCATATAATTGTGATATAATATATGGCATAGTATAATTTCTAGAAAAAGCCCAATTAGATTGAATTGCTTTTGTGCAAAAACTATTAGTAAAGCTTTGAATAAGCTTATTGAGGGAAATATGGATATGCAAAAAACGAAAAATGCAATAAATAGCGGCGGAGTATATCTCGGGATAGAATTCGGTTCGACGCGCATTAAGGCTGTGCTTATTGACAGTGAACATCAGCCGGTTGCGTCCGGCAGCCATACCTGGGAGAATCGGTTCGAAAACGGTTTATGGACGTACTCCCTGGATGATATTTGGGAAGGTATACGTGACTGTTATGCACGGTTGGCGGAGGATGTTCGTAATAAATACGGAATAACTCTCAAGACGGTCGGCGCTATAGGCATATCAGCAATGATGCACGGCTATATGGCGTTTAATAGTAACGACGAGCTGCTTGCGCCTTTCCGCACATGGAGAAATACCTGTACCGGGGAAGCGTCAAAGAAGTTGACAGAGCTGTTCATGTTCAGCATTCCCCAGCGATGGAGCATAGCGCATCTGTATCAGGCAATATTGAACGGTGAAAAACATGTTAACGATATACGTTTTATAACTACGCTTGCGGGATACATTCACTGGCAGCTTACGGGTCAAAAGGTGCTGGGTATCGGAGATGCATCGGGTATGTTTCCTATAAACGATGGCACCCGGCAATATGACAGCCGTATGTTAAAGGCATTTGACGAGTTGGTTGCAGATAAGGGTTTTGAGTGGAAACTTGCAGGTATTTTACCTAAAATATTGCCTGCGGGCGAAAACGCAGGAGCTTTAACAAAAGAAGGCGCAAGGCTTATTGACCCGTCCGGCATACTCGAAGCAGGCATACCGATGTGTCCGCCGGAGGGTGATGCGGGAACGGGGATGGTTGCGACGAACAGCGTGCAGAAACGTACAGGTAACGTAAGCGCGGGCACAAGCGTATTTGCTATGGCAGTACTTGAGAAACCGCTTTCAAAGATGTATCCGGAGGTAGATATGGTTACCACTCCGGCAGGCGACCCTGTGGCAATGGTGCACTGCAATAATTTCTTAGGGGACGTAGACGCATGGATAAAGCTGCTTGGTGACGCTGCGGCAGCGTTAGGAGCAAAGTTTGACACCGACAAGCTTTATAATACGCTTTATAACAGCGCGCTTAAAGGTGATGCTGATTGCGGCGGCCTGCTAAGTTTTAATTACATCTCGGGCGAACATGTAACAGGGTTCGAGCAGGGGCGGCCGTTGTTTATGCGGGTACCGGATGCAAAGTTCAGTCTGTCCAATTTTATACGGACTCATCTTTACTCGGCGTGTGCTTCGCTTAAGATAGGCATGGATATACTGTTCGGAGAAAACGTAAAACTCGATTCGATGACAGGGCACGGGGGCTTTTTCAAGGTGCCGGTCGTTGGACAGAGAATAATGGCCGCGGTACTGGGAGCACCGGTGAACGTTATGGCTACGGCAAGCGAAGGCGGGCCGTGGGGCATGGCGATACTGGCAGCATATATGAAGAACAAAAGGGATAAGACGTTTGCCGATTACCTGTCCCGCATATTTGCCGGAGCTGAGTGCTTAGTTGTAAAGCCCGACCCTGAGGACATTGCGGGGTTTAAAAAGTTTATTGAGCTGTACAAAGCCAGTTTTGCGGTTGAACGTGCGGCGGCGACGTTTAATTTTTAAAAAACAGGAAAGGAATAGGAACATTTTATGGCGCAAAAGTTTTGGTTTGTAGTTGGAAGCCAGCACCTTTACGGTCCCGAAGTATTAAAAGAGGTTGCAGAGCACGCGAGTATAATGACGAACGGTTTCAACGAGGATGACAGTATACCATATAAGGTGATATCAAAGGGCGTTGTGACAACGCCTGAAGAGATAAAGAAAGTACTCGTTGAGGCTAACGGTGATGAGGAGTGTGCAGGTGTAATTACATGGATGCATACTTTCTCGCCCAGCAAGATGTGGATTGGCGGATTAAATCTGCTTAATAAACCGTACCTTCATATCAATACGCAGTTCAACAGGAACATTCCGTTTGATACAATTGATATGAATTTTATGAACACTAACCAGTCTGCGCATGGCGATCGGGAGCACGGGTTTATAACCGCTAGGCTGCGCATGAAACGAAAGGTTATTTGCGGATACTGGGAGGATAAAGCATTCAGAAGCCGGGTTGGCGGATGGATGAGAAGCGCAGTCGGCGCGATGGCCAGCAGAAACCTGAAAGTTTTAAGGCTGGGCGATAATATGAGATATGTGGCTGTTACCGAAGGTGATAAGGTGCAGGCCGAGAAGGACTTGGGGTGGAGTGTCAACACATACGGAGTAGGCGGGTTTGCCGAAATGGTAAGCGCTGTGACAGATAACGAAATAGATCAAAAAATAGATGAATATAAAACCAAATATTCTTTTAATACAAACAATATTGATGCAGTTAAATATCAGGCAAGGCTGGAGATAGCACTGGGTAAGATGCTTGCCGAAGGCGGATTTGGCGCTTATACGGATACGTTTGAGGATCTTTACCGGTTAGACCAGCTTCCGGGTCTTGCTACACAGAACCTTATGGGCAAGGGATACGGGTTCGGAGCCGAAGGCGACTGGAAAACGGCGGCCCTCGGTGCGGTAATGAGAGCTATGTCGCAAGATATGGGTAAGGGACTCTCCTTCATCGAGGATTACACCTATCATTTTGAAGAAGGCAACGAAGCAGTTCTCGGCGCCCATATGCTCGAGATTTCACCTGCGATAGCATCGGGAAAACCTAAGATTGAGGTATACCCCCTGGGTATAGGAGGGAAAGACGCTCCGGCAAGGCTTGTTTTCGACGCAAAAGAAGGCGATGCGATACTTGTGACTATAGTTGATATGGGCGGACGGTTCAGGATGATAACGCATGACATTAATGCTATTGTGCCTTTGAAGAACATGCCTAACCTGCCTGTAGCGAGCGTTATGTGGAGGCTTAAGCCGGATATGCTAACGGGCAACGAGGCATGGATACTATCCGGAGGCACTCACCATAGCGTAATATCTTACGACCTTAACGCTGAGCATATGAGAGACTTTGCAGAAATAATGGGCATGGAGTTTGTACATATCGGCAGTCACACGGCTATACCGGAGCTTAGGGAAAAGCTTGCATTGGGTGATATTGTCTGGGGAAGGTAGCGTAATGCTGAAAGAAATAAAGCGGAAGGTATTAAAGGCAAACCTCGATTTGGTAAAGCACGGTCTGGTGCTGTTTACATGGGGCAATACCAGTATGCTGGACGAAGAGAGAGGGCTTATAGTAATAAAGCCCAGCGGAGTGCCGTATGAGACGATGACAGCTGACGATATGGTCGTTTTGGATTTGGACGGGAAGATTATTGAGGGTAGTTTAAATCCGTCATCAGATACTCCGACACACATCGAATTATATAAGGCGTTTAAAGGAATAAAGTCAGTGGTACATACCCATTCAAAATGGGCTACAAGCTGGGCGCAGGCATGCCGCAGCATTCCGGCATTGGGGACTACGCACGCGGATAATTTTTTCGGAGAAATACCTTGTACGAGAAGTATGACTGAAGATGAAATTAATTATGATTATGAGAAGAACACTGGGCTGGTCATCGTTGAGACGTTCAAGGAAAAAGGGATTAATCCCCTCAATGTCGGAGCGGTTGTAGTTGCTAACCATGGACCGTTCTGCTGGGGAACCTCCGCCGATAAAGCCGTGGAAAACGCCGCAGTTATGGAGTATGCTGCTGAGATGGCATTTATCTCTAAGCAGCTTAATCCGGATGCATTTATACCAAAAGCGCTACTGGATAAGCATTTTTTAAGAAAACACGGTAAGAATGCCTATTACGGACAAAAATAGCATATAAACAGTATTAGGAGCAAGTTAGCCTATATATAAAGGCCTTACTTGCTCTTATTATTTATAACAGTTGACATTAATCATCTTTTATTGTTGATTTTGCGCTTGAAACTGCGAGCGCTCCTGGGATGATAAGCAGCAAGGAGGGTATCTTAAACAAAATATTCGGTGTAAGAACAAAGAAAATACTGCCTGCAACCAGCATAAGCACAGAACCCGCCTTGGGCTTTTTCCGTAAGAGGAGACTACCTAAAAGCCCGACAGCTGCGACGATAAGGCCGGGGCCTATAAAGATAACAAGAAAAGCGTAGGCATAGCCTTGAGATTCAAAGTGTACTTCATCTGCAGGAAGGCAAAGGACATATGTTTCGTATGCCGCGAAAAATACCCATGGGAGCATATGAAGCGCAGCGCAGATTACGGCGATAATACGGATACATTTTTTCATAAACAGCTCCTATCTATACCATATTATACTGTTTATGGCACGCACGCAGCAAGGGCGAAGTAGTAGTAAACAAAGAATGCACAAGAAAAATATATAATAGTAAATTGGAAAGTGTATTGTGGCGCGGCATGCGCTTTTTTATATTGCGTTATTAGCAAAACAGATGCCAAGTGAATATGATAATTTATAATGAATAGCTTAAGTTTTTTTATAAATACTGTGCAAACTGCTGCAGTAGAAAATAACGCAACCGGCAGCGATGATCTATATTTATACTTAGCGCTGGCGGGTTTGTTGCTGGCACTGCTGATACTGCTTTTTGTTTATAATATTGCAGCTATTATAAGATTTGCAAATTTAATAATAAACGGAATTAAAACAGTGCTTAGCGGCAAGCAGGCAAGCGAAAAAGATATCGGCGAGTTAAATGAACTGATTGGGAATGCCGGGTTCGCTTACGATAAACACCGTGATATTTTCTATTCAAAAATGGATGCATGGCAAAGAGAGTTCGGGTATTGCAGGCTGTATGACGAAGCGTGCGCAATTCTGGGAATGATTATCGACTGTGAACCTATATACTTTGAATACGATGGAAAACGCTGGCTTATAGAGCTATGGAAAGGCCAGTACGGTATGACAACAGGCGCAGAAATAGGCGTTTATTATACAAACGGTCCGGATATAAACCTTCCGGGTATATTCAACGGTACTTTCTATCACTGCGTTGACGATAACAATCTTCTTAATATGTCATTTACACTTATAAAAAACGGTAAAACGCTGATTGACAGGGCTGAAAAGCACTGGTGGGTTACAGGTTTTGTACTGGGCGAATTCTCTTATACCTCTGAATTAAAGATGTACGCAAATATCACTCTCAAGAATAAAGAAATGCGCGACCGATTTGCAGAAGGGCTTAAAAAAGCGGGATATGATAAGGAAATAAATATATATCAAAACACGGTAAGTATATTGTTCGACAAGCCCCATAGTCCCCAGCCGTTAATGCGTATAAAAGAGCTTGAACATATAACACAGCAAAAGAACAAATTTTTATGTGATAAGTACAAAGAATTAACCGCCGGATATAAAGACATATCTTATAAACTAACAGCAGTGCGCGAAAATTCGCCTGAGCTTTTTAAATCTGCTATTGCCTTGGGCAAACCCCGTAATGTTTTTGCTAAATACGAAAAAATAAAAAAATTGTCTAATTAGTATTTGGGGGGAAAAAGGTGTGTATGGTATAAAACGTATATCATCCGTGTACAGCGCAGCGGAGAGAATCTATATAAACGATGACTCAAAAATAGTACTTATGAGCGATTGTCACCGCGGAGACGGAAGCCATGCTGATACATTCTCCAAAAATAAAAATATTTATATTGCCGCATTAAACCGTTACTTCCAAGAAGACTACATATATATTGAACTTGGTGACGGAGACGAGCTTTGGGAAAACAAGAACATTGATGACATAATATATGTTCACAAAGATGTTTACGCGCTGCTTTTTAAGTTTTACCAGAAGAGCAGATTGTATATGCTTTTCGGAAACCATGACATTGTTAAAAAAAGAAGGCAATACATAAAGCACAATCTGTCTGAGTATTTTGACACGCGAAAGGGGCAAAGAATGCCGTTGTTTCCGATAATAAAAGTATACGAAGGGATTGTATTATCGCATAAGCCAAGTAACAGAGAAATATTTCTTATACACGGGCACCAGGCGGATTTTTTAAACGGCTGTCTTTGGAGGTTAGCAAAAGTGCTTGTACGCTATTTATGGAGACCGTTGGAGATTTTTGGAGTAAACGACCCGACAAGCACAGCAAAAAACTATAAAAGGAAAAAAGCTATTGAGGAAAAGCTTATTAAATGGGTACGAAAAAAAGATTTGATTATGATAGCAGGACACACGCACAGACCTGTCTTCCCAAATACAAAAGAACCGCGCTACTTTAATGACGGAAGCTGCGTTCATCCGCGCTGCATTACGGCTGTTGAGATAAACAAAGGCAATATTGCATTGGTTAAATGGAGCGTTAAAACAAGACAGGACGGGACTTTATACATAGGCAGAGACGTGCTGGCAGGGCCGGAGGAACTTGCTGATTATTATAATAAGACAACTTATTAAACATGAAAAACGAATTGTTAAATATAAATATAACTAAAAATGTAACCTTTACAATTATTACGTAATATGATATAAATATAGTTGTCTTTTTGCACTGCATTACCGTCCGGCAAATCGGACGCATAATCAACAGTACAAACTGAGCAGGCGATAAACCTGTAAGGGTTTATGGGGCCGGGCTGCTAGTGATAGCAGCAGCAGAAAGTGTTTTTTACTGCACATCTGTGGGACAGTAGTACGTCCACAGATGTGTTTTTATATCTGCGGGAACGATTTTAATTGTGTGCACAGGGCTAATACATATCGGAGGTCAGAATTATGGAACTTGACAGAAAGCACATTGCAATGAAAGTTTCATGGATTAGCATTGTGGGCAATGTTTTACTATGCGTATTTAAACTGTTCGCAGGCTTTTTTGCTAATTCAAGCGCAATGATTTCGGATGCAATACATACCTTGTCTGACGTATTAAGCACATTTATTGTTATTGTCGGCATTAAATTATCAAACCAGGATTCAGATAAAAAGCACCAATACGGACACGAGAGATTTGAATGTGTTGCGGCAATAGTTCTTGCAGCCATATTAGGCATAACGGGTATAGGTATCGGCTATTCGGGAGTTGAAAAAATTATTTTTGGAAACAAAGAGCAGCTGGCTGTGCCCGGAATGCTCGCGCTGATAGCTGCAATTGTATCTATTGCAATAAAGGAAACAATGTACTGGTATACTAGAGCAGCTGCAAAAAGGATAAACTCAGGAGCATTAATGGCAGACGCATGGCATCACCGTTCAGATGCTTTATCTTCAGTAGGCAGCTTAATCGGAATTGCAGGCGCAAGGCTGGGATTCCCGATAATGGACCCTATAGCAAGCGTTGTGATTTGCATTTTTATCTTCAAAGCTGCGGTTTCAATTTTTATGGATGCCGTTGGCAAAATGACTGATAAAGCTTGTGAACAGTCAACTATAGAAAAAATGAGAAAAATAATAACAGCACAGGAAGGTGTTTTAGGTATAGCTGAATTAAAAACAAGACTTTTTGGAGATAAGGTATATGTTGATGTTGAGATATTCGCTGATGGTAAGGATTCTTTGTCATCAACGCATGAAATTGCACACAAAATTCATGACGAGATTGAGAGTCATTTCCCAAATGTAAAACACTGTATGGTGCATGTAAACCCTGCAGACCAAATAGATAAAACAATTAATATATAGGTTTATGGCAGGAGCGCTCCCATGATAAAACAAAATTTTTTTGCAAGATTATTATCAGACAATTGCATAATTAAACAGAAAGCATACAGTTTCCGAAACATAGCATAATAATAAATTGTTGGCTGTTACGGCTTGTTATTGCTCCATACAGGCATATTAAGCTGCATTTGCTTAAAAAGCAGATGTATAAATGCTTTACTTTTTTGATAGATTAGTATATGCTATTAGCAATTCTAGTTTTGAAAAATTGCGAAAGGTGATTATTATGACTAAAAACAAAAAGCTTCTCGAATGGATAAAAGAGGTCGAAGAATTATGTAAACCGGACAGCGTTCACTGGTGTGACGGGTCCGAGGAGGAAAATGAGCGCATTCTGAACGGTGCGGTGCAAAGCGGCGCTGCAATTGCGCTTAATCCGGAAAAGCTTCCGGGGTGCTATCTTTTCCGCAGCGATCCTTCAGATGTTGCGCGTGTGGAGGACAGGACGTATATATCTTCAGAAACTAAGGATGCGGCGGGGCTGACAAACAACTGGATTGATCCGACAGAACTTAAAAAGACTATGAGGGAGCTATATCGGGGATGCATGAAGGGAAGAACAATGTACGTTATTCCTTTTTCAATGGGTCCTATAGGCTCTCCGATATCCAAAATAGGTATAGAGATTACCGACAGTCCTTATGTTGTCGCGAATATGCGTATAATGACACGTATGGGCAAAGCAGTGCTTGATGCTCTCGGAGAAGACGGAGAATTTGTTCCCTGTCTGCATTCCGTAGGCGCTCCGCTTGAAGAGGGCCAAAAGGATGTTAGCTGGCCTTGCGCACCTATGGAGAAGAAGTATATAAGCCATTTTCCGGAAGAACGTCTTATATGGTCTTACGGCTCGGGCTACGGCGGCAACGCGCTGCTCGGCAAAAAGTGTTTTGCACTAAGAATAGCATCGGTGCAGGCAAGAGACGAGGGGTGGCTTGCCGAGCACATGCTGATACTGCGCATAACCGATCCTAACGGAAACAAAAAATACGTTACAGGTGCTTTCCCGAGTGCCTGCGGCAAGACTAACCTTGCAATGCTTATTCCGACTATACCCGGATGGAAGGTGGAAACGATAGGTGACGATATTGCGTGGATGAAATTTGGGGCAGACGGACGGCTTTATGCAATAAACCCGGAATACGGTTTCTTTGGAGTTGCACCCGGAACATCGGATGATTCCAATCCGAATGCCATGAAAACAATAAAGAAAAATACTATTTACACAAATG
>CAZSMH010000015.1:0-28045 GCA_964607965.1 uncultured Christensenellaceae bacterium | reverse complement strand
TGAATATTTAGATGATATGATTTCAAAAGTACCTGAGGAACATATCAAGCTAATCAAAAGAGTATATGGCGAACAATGGATGGAACCGTATACATCTATGTATGATTAATATAAAACAGAGCATTACCTCCCTTCTCTTATCCCCCTCCCCTCCCCCCGAAAATGAGCAGCATTTTCATACGGGTTTCCAAAGGGCATTGCCCTATGGCAGGGGTGTGGGGGCAGCGCCCCCACGGTCTTAATCTCCCTGCGGTCTTATCCCCCCCCTCCCCCAAAACCGCCATTGACACGCCCTTTGTGAAGGTATATAATCCACTTAACCGCTGGGGGTGCCTTTTTGGCTGAGATGCGCTAAAGCGCAAAACCCTTTGAACCTGTTGGGTAATTCCAACGCAGGGAAGCAAAGACAGAACAACCTGTGCGGTGTCACGGGTTTTTGCTTTTTTAAAGGGGATATACTGCGGTATATCCTTTTTTTATCCGGCAAACATGTCTTTTCTTTACCTCTTAGCGGAAAAACAAATAAGAGGTGGTTTTTATGGAAAACAAATTGGAACAATTCAGTATGGACTTCAGCGCGTTTTTTGAAGCCAACCGCACATTCGTACTTATAGCGGCAGCTCTTATATTCGTGCTGGGCGCGGCGTTTCTTATTCGCCGCAAGGGCAGCGCTAAAAGCGCCTGGACAATCCGCGAACTCTCTGCCGCGGCAATGTGCCTTGCGCTGGCATTCCTGCTCTCGTTTATAAGGCTGTGGAAAATGCCGCAGGGCGGCACGGTAACCCCGGCAAGCATGCTGCCTATAATGCTTTTCGCTTATGTATACGGCACCCCTAAAGGGCTTGTCGTCGGGCTTGCTTACGGCTTCCTTCAATGCCTGCAGGACCTTTACATACTCCACTGGGCGCAGTTCCTGTTAGACTACATCGCGGCATTTGCGGTTTTGGGGCTCGCGGGCATTTTCCGCAAATACATCTTCCCCGGCATGGCGCTTGCAGGCATACTGCGCTTTGCAATGCACGTTGTATCAGGCATTGTATTTTTCGCACATTTTACGCCCGAAGGCCAGAACGTATACGCCTACTCAATTGGCTACAACTCTTTCGCGCTTGTGGACTTGGCAATCTGCATGGCTATAACGGCTCTCCCGCCCGTATACAAGATGATAAAATCACTAAAATCGCGCCTTGCACAGCCTTCCGGCACGGACAAAGCGGCAGCATAGCATAGAAAAAAACCCCGGGAGTTCATCAGCTTCCGGGGTTTTTGCGTTACTCTATAATAAATAATCGGTCTTTTTCAGGCGAAGCGTCAAGCTCCGCTTTTTTCTTCTCAAACCCGGCCTTGCCCATAAGCGCGAAGGCAGCCAGCTTTCCCTCCTCAACGCCCGGCTGGTCGTATGTGTTTATGCCTAGCATCTCGCCGGCAATCGCGGTAGCCATTTCAAAGAAATAAACCAGCGCACCTATGCTAAATTCGTCTACCCTGCTTAGTGTGATCGTAAGATTTGGCCGCTGCGCCTTGCACAGCGCATACTCTGTCGCCTTACGCTCCGCCTCAAGAAGCTGCCCGAACGTCTTGCCGCCAAGGAACGCTAAATCCTCTATGTATTCAAATGCGGACGGTATGGCAAGGTCGTTTCTAAACTCTCTTACTTTAAGGAACGTAACTATTTTGTCATACGGCCCCTCGGTATAAAGCTGTATCTGCGAATGCTGATCCGTCACGCCCAGCGCCTTTACCGGCGTCTGCCCCGCGAAAACTTCTTTACCGTTTACATCGAAGCGTTTGCCGAGCGATTCCGCCCATAGCTGAGCGTACCAGTCGGACATATATTTCAAACTGTCAGCATACGGCAGCATAACGCTTATATTAAGCCCCTTTTCCATCCCAAGTACATGCAGCAGCGCATACAGCGCGGCGGGATTGTTTTCGCTGCGGGTGCACAGCTTATCCATATGCTTAGCGCCCTCTAGCATAGCGTCTATATCATACCCGCAGGCCGCGGCAGGCAGCAGCCCCACGGGCGTTAACTCCGAAAACCTGCCGCCCACATCCGCCGGGATTATAAACGAGTCTAAATTCTCCTTTTTAACGATACGGACAAGGTCTCCCTTACTCTCGTCCGTAGTCGCTATTACATGCTCTGCAAGCGGCAGACCGGACTTTTTCAGCGCGTGTGCCACGTACATAAACTGCGCCATGGTTTCGGACGTTTTGCCGGACTTGGTTATTACGTTAAACATAGTCTTTTTAAGGTCAAGAGAACCGAAAACGCGCGAGAGCCGCTCCGGATCAATATTGTCCTCTACTATAAGGCGCATTTTGCTTTGTCCGGTGTTTAGCGCCTGTTCAACGGCAATAGGTCCCAATGCAGAACCGCCGATACCCAACACTACAAAGTTTTGATACTTTTCTCTTATCTGTGCCGCTTTTTTGTTAATAACGGCGCAAACCCGCTCCTGCCCCCGCGGCAGCCGCATAAACCCGGGCGCTTTTTGTATAAGCGCGGCGAGCGCTAAAGCCGCCCTTTGCTGCGCCCCCTTTAGCTCTTTTGTGCTAAACCCTCGTTCTCCTGCTGCCGGCGACATCATATTGCAAAAATCAAAACGAAGCATATAAGACTCCTCTTTATTAAATACTATTTGATTATTATATCATTATAAGAATTCTGTAAACCATATTATTTAAACAACAGCTATATTGAAGCATACTCCGCGCATATGTATTAACATACATACATCCGAGGTGGAACAATGGAAAAATTAAAAGACAAACGCACGCTTCTTGCTGCGGCAGGCGTAAGCGCCCTGCTGCTTTTAGGCGCCATAGTGCTTGCGGTAAGCATCTCTCCTTCAGCGCTGCCGGTTTTTTCGGGCAACGGCAGCGGAACAGCCCGCCTTACTGTTTCAGTCGTTGAAGGCTATACGGAAACACCCCTGCCGGATGCATCGGTCGTTGTAGTTGAGACCGGCAAGCTATATAAAACCGACGCTGCCGGACTAACGCAAGTAATTGAAGTCCCTGTAATAAAAGATACGCGGTACGATAATATTCTGCAAAAGCCCTGGGGAGAAATAACGCTGATCATCTACAAAGAAGGATTTATCCCTTATGCACTTTTTTATCTTCAGGTTCTTGAAGGGCAAACGCGTGAAGGCGTAAAAATACTGCTTTTCGAGCACGATAAAACGCAAAGCAACGCGCCGTTTTCTATAATAGAAGGCCCGAACCGAATTTGGGTAAACTCGCTTGTAGAGATGTTCCAGCCCAAAGCCTAGCCTTTATTGCGCCCCATACTTTTTATCCTTCTGATTGGTATATTAGCTGTCAGCTGCGTTGCGTTGCTGCCCATATCAGAGGTGTTTTTTATCTCCACATCGAAATCCTGTTCGACAACGTCGAAATACTTGGATATTACGCCTATAATATCCTTGCGAAGCATCTCCATGATATTGTTAGACGGCGAAGTGCCTGCCCGGTCATGAATAAGTACAAGCTTCAAACGTTCTTTGGCAACGCTGCTGGATTTTTTTCTTCTGCGCATCATCATATCTCCTCCTTGCCTCCAAACAGCTTTTTGAACACCGAGGCCAGACCGCTGTCGTTTTTCATATCAAGCAGCGGTACGTTCTCTCCCATAATCCGCCTGGTGATGTTTCTGTATGCCTTTCCGGCAGGCGCTTTATCCATCGCTACTATGGGTTCCCCAATGTTCGATGACCTTATGATTCTTTCGTCTTCCGGCACCACGCCGATAAGTTCGATTCCTAATATATCAAGCGTGTCATCGAGCGCAAGCATATCTCCTTTTCTTACCATATCTATGCGCATGCGGTTTACTAAGAGGCGGCAGTCGTCAATGCCCGCCGCGGATAACAGTCCTATTATCCTGTCAGCATCACGCACCGACGAAACTTCAGGTACTGTAACCACAATAGCCGATTTCGCGCCAGCTATTGCATTTTTAAACCCCTGTTCAATGCCTGCGGGGCAATCTATTATTATATAATCAAATTCTTTTTCAATATCTGCGATAAGCTTTTTCATCTTTTCCGGGCTTACCGCCATCTTGTCGCGCGTCTGCGCGGCCGGAATCAAGAAAAGCCCGTCATAACGCTTATCCTTGATAAGCGCCTGCTTTAAGCGGCAAGTGCCCTCCACCACATCGACAAGATCGTACACGATTCTGTTTTCAAGACCGAGTACCACGTCTAAGTTCCTAAGACCGATATCAGTATCTATCAATACAACTTTTTTGCCCAGCTGGGCTATGCCCGAGCCTAGGTTGGCAACGGTCGTAGTTTTCCCCACACCGCCTTTGCCCGATGTGACCACAATAACATTCTGCATATACTTGTCCTCCAAATAATTTATCGCATTCCCCTGCTATATTCGTTTCTGTTGTCTTAACGGACGAATTACGATACTATCTTTTTTATACTCGGCAATTTCGGGAACCTCGCCTTTTTTTTCCGCCGGAAACACAGCTATTCTGCCGCTTATGCGCAATTGTTTGGGTATAAGACAATTGGCTGCAACTACAACATCATCCCGGCCTGTCGCGCCTGCATGTGCCAGCCCCCGCAGAGTACCCATAATGGCTATGCTGCCTCCGGCTATAACTTCTGCTCCGTCGTTTACGTCTCCTAAAACCACAACGTCTCCCTCGCACTCCACTCGTTGTCCGCTGCGCAGCGTATGCGCAACAAAAACACTCTTTGCACGAAAATAATCTTTAGAAACAAGCTTAATATGCCGTGCAACGTCAGAAGACGGTTCCGTGGGTTCTGCTTTTGCTGCTTTTTCAAAACGCTGTTCCATCTTATCGTCAAAAACCGCGTTTATGATATTGTAATCCGTCTTAAGCAACCGCAGCAATTCTGTCTTCTGCGCAACGGAGAAACTCTTACCGCTTATTACAACCTTCGGGTCTGCTCCTTCAAAGAAATGCCTGTGGCGAGACAGCTTTTCACCAAGAGCATTCTTAATTTTTTCATAAGACGCAGACGGCTGTATGTTTATCTGCAGTACCCCGCCCGATTTTCCCTTTATTGTAACTGGCATAATTTCCTCACAAACGCTTTATAGCAAACAAGATTCGATAAATATCGCACTTTTTCCTGCCTAATGCAGTTTTTATTAACAGAACTTTGTAATCACTGCTTATTTACTGAGCAAGCGCGCCGACTTGCGGAATAGTCTGCTCCGCAACAATCTTCTTTCTGTCGAGATAGAATCCTACAATATCACGCGCCACGGCTATTGACATACCGCCCGCATAGCCGTTCGGCACATACACGACGGCAACTATTTCCGGCTCTTCGTAAGGCGCGAAGCATACAAACCAACTGTTGTTTTCCAGGTCTATATCGGAAACCTGTGCAGTACCCGTCTTTCCGCCGATTTCCTCCCTGTATTTAAAACCGTCAAAATACTTTCTCGCGGTACCATCCTCGCCCGATACAACCTTCTGCATGCCCAGCTTAATGGCGTCAAAGTATTCCTTAGGCGCGTCAATCTTGTTGAATACTACAGGCTGCTTTTCCGCAACGACTACACCGTCCTGATTTACCACCTTGTCCACTACATGTGTCTCGTATACTATGCCGCCGTTTACAAGCGCCGCCACGTATCTTGCAACCGCGATTGGCGTTATCTGTATGTAGCCTTGCCCCATGCCGGACGTTATTGTCATTATAGGAGTCCAGCGAAGCTCGTCGATATAGTCAGTAATATCCCTGTCCCACCCATTGGCACGGGATATTTTTTCGGATATACGCAGATTATCCGCCAATATACTTCGCACATGGTCTCCCATTGAAAGACCGTTCTTATCCTTAAGTATACCTCTGTCATTCTCGTCCGGCGTCCACTCTATACCGGCCAGATACACGAGTTCTAGCGATGTTTTCTCAATAATGTCCTCTTCGTATTCCACATCCCGGGCTTCTTCTATTTTTTTAATAATTTCTTTTATGCGCCTCTGCACAAGTATCGGTATGGAAGTAGCTTGTTTATCAATTTCCTTATCCGGGTCAAAAAGTATCTGCTGGCTGCCTATCTGCCCTACTGCCTCGCTTGACAGTTCTATTCCGGTGGAAGAAGCCAGCCCGAATTCCTTGCCCCATTTTTCCAGCGTATCCATGCCAAGCCCATCGGCAACCGTAAAGAAAAAGTAGTTACAGCTGTTCTGAAGCCCTTCAACTATTGTCTGGTTTGCGTGCTTAGATGTATTCTTCTGCCAGCATCTTGGCGCTTTGCCGAAACGCGTATATTTATCATATGGGCTATTATCATCAATCCTCGTATCAAGAGTGATAACCTTTTCCATCAGTCCGCCCATTCCGGTAACCATTTTAAAAATCGAACCGGGAGTGGCCCGGCTTGATACAGCCTTGTTAAAAAGCGGTTTCGTTGGGTCATATTTCAGCAGATCGTAGTTCTTTTTGCTGATACCGCCTACAAACAGGTTTAAATCGTAGCTCGGGTAACTGCCCGTAGCCAGTACATCGCCGGTATGTACGTCAAGAACAACCGCTGCGCCTGATTCCGCAAGCCGTACCTTGCTGATATCTTCAATATCTTTATAATCCTTGTGCTTTTTGCTTTCGTACAGGTTCAGCTGCTCCTTTTTTATTTCAGGAATATTCCTAGCAAGTGATTCTTCAAGCGCCAGCTGAAGCGGAATATCTATTGTAAGCATAACGTTATGCCCCTGTTTCGGCTCGGTGGATGAGAGAACATTATGCACAACAGCATTTTTATCAACTTCAACCACTTTAACGCCCTGACGTTCGGCGCTGTTGCCGGTTAAGTATTCCTCCATAGACTGCTCAATGCCCTCAACGCCTATAAGGTCGTCCACGCTGTAGCCGCGTTGCTGGTATATACCGGGCTTTTTCTCTGTGCCCCATCCTTCTTCGGTCATACGGCTAAGATACCCGATAGTATGTGCAGCCACATTTCCGCGAGGATAAACGCGCACAGTGCTGTCCTCTACGCTCATACCCTCAAGCTCTACGGCAAAGGTGCTTATCTCGGCTACAGCCTGGATGCTCACATCGTATGCTATATCAACGGGCTTGTACGCAAGCCATGAGTTCAGCTGAGCGTCCTGCCATATTGAAAGTACTTTTCTCGCCTGTGCATAATCCATCTCCGCAGGGATTTGATATCTGTTTCTCAAATAAATGTATATATCCTGCGGCGTACGTTTTTCGCCTACATACATATCCGAGCGCCATTTTTTTTCGCGCTTAGCTATATTCTCCTCGTTTGTGATGCCGAAATCAAAATAATACTCGTCTTTTGTCTCATCGTAATATATGGCAAATGTATCTATCGTTTTGCCACCGTTCTTTTCAATTATATTTATCGTCTCTATTATTGTAGCAGTATAATAAGCCCTGTCGGTTTCAGTATTTTTTGTAGGGTCCCGGTAAAACTGAACATTGAAAGCTTTTTGGTCGTAAGCTAACGGAAGGCCGTTACGGTCGAGTATGCTGCCCCGCGCACCCGATATTGTTATCTTGCGTTCGGTTAGTGCCGTTACTTTTGCCGCATATTCTTCGCCTTTTACCACCATAAGCTGAATCATTTGAACAAGCAGTACGATAAAAAGCACCGCAGTGACAGCGCCGTATACAAAAAAACGGTTCCTGAAATTGTATTTCATAGTTCTCTCCTGATAACAAACTCCGCCACCGTATTTGCATTATAACATATCTGCTCTGATAACGCACATATAATGTTTTGTTAGTAAAAACGGCATATAGATACACGAATTTCACCGTCAGCAGTTATTATACCCAAATATTTTATTCATTATAAAAAATAGTTATTGATATGTAAACCGGTTATGATGTATTTTATAACAAAGGAGTGGATTAGAAAAATGGCAAGAAAGTATACTAATAAAGATATTTTAAAGTTGGTCGAGCAAAACGAAGTCAAGTTTATCAGGCTTCAGTTTACGGATGTGTTTGGTATACTGAAAAACGTGGCTATTACCGCAAAACAGCTTGAGAGGGTTCTTGACAGCGGCTGTATGTTTGACGGTTCTTCAATAGACGGTTTTGCACGCATCGAAGAATCAGACATGCTTTTAATGCCTGATCCGGATACTTTTTCGGTTTTTCCGTGGCGTCCGCAGCCGGGCAAAGTCGCTCGTTTGATTTGTGACGTTTATACTACCGAGGGAGTACCCTATCAGGGGTGTCCGCGCAACGTACTAAAAAGGTCGCTAAAACAGGCGTTGGATATGGGATACAAAATAAATGTCGGACCGGAGTGTGAGTTCTTCCTTTTCCATATTGATTCGGACGGAAAACCAACAACCATAACCCAGGATGAGGGCGGATACTTTGACCTTGCCCCTATCGACAAGGGTGAAGACGCCCGGCGCGACATATGTCTTGCGCTTGAAGAAATGGGTTTTGAAATAGAAGCATCTCATCACGAAGTAGCCGAAGGCCAGCACGAGATAGACTTTAAATATGATGACGCACTTCAGGCCGCCGATAATATCATGACTTTTAAGATAGTCGTTAAAAGCATCGCATCGATGCATGGGCTGTATGCAACTTTTATGCCAAAACCCATATACGGCATCAGCGGCAGCGGAATGCATACAAATTTATCCTTGCACACAAACGCCGGCAATGCGTTTTATGATAAGAACGGCGAACTTGAACTGTCGCCCATTGCTTATAACTACGTTGCGGGCATAATAAAACATATTAAATCTATTGTGGCAGTTTCAAACCCGACGATTAATTCATATAAGCGGCTGGTTCCAGGTTATGAAGCGCCATGCTATGTAGCTTGGTCTGGCAAAAACAGAAGTCCGCTTATTCGTATACCAGCCTCAAGGGGCACCGGTACCCGAATAGAAGTCCGCAACCCGGATCCTGCCTGCAACCCGTATCTTACAATTTCCCTGCTGCTGGCTGCCGGACTTGACGGTATAAAGAACAATTTGGCACCGCCTCCCGCCGTCAACAAGAATATTTATCAGATGACCGAGAAAGAAAAGTCTGAACTTGGAATATCAAGGCTGCCCGAAAGTCTGCATTACGCTCTCAAAGAATATATAAAAAGCGATTTTGTTAAAGATACGTTGGGAGAGCATATTTTCAATACTTTTTATGAGTCCAAAACAAAAGAGTGGAATTCTTATCAGGAAACTGTCCACCCTTGGGAGATTAAACATTATCTGACAAAGTATTAGCCCAAATAACCTTTATATCAATAGCGAAAATAAAAACAAGCTTTATGTTTTAAGACATAATTAGTCAAAACTCATAAAGCTTTTTTGTATGCATTTAAAACAATTGCAGAATTATCATATAATAATAGTAAATTATCAATTATTTTTGATATTATACTAATTTTGCGTTTCAATTTGACGATTTTTGACTATAAAGTAAGTAACGGTTTATTACCAATTAAATGCCGCATTATAGCAGGAGGACAACATGGCAAAATTTAAAAAAATAAGTACCGGCAGTAAAATCATATCAGCTTTTTTGCTTGTGATTATAGTTTTTACAATTGTCGGCTTCATCGGTGTCGGCAGTATAAGCAGCATAAAAGAGAAAGATGATGCGCTTTTTAACAATAATACTCTGGGAATCTCTTATTGCGCAGATGCCGCGCTGGCTTATGAACATATGCGTTTTAATTTTCTAAGACTGGGTGCCTCCGAAGACAGGGACGATAAATCCGAATGTATAAGTAACATTGAAAGCAATATTGAAATAGTGGATTCACTGTTATCCGATTATGAAAATACCATTACCACGGATGATAACCGAACATTATATAACGGACTGGCAGAAGACTGGGAACAGTACAAAAGCGCCGTCAACACTTCAATTGGATATGCCAAGGACAACCTTGGTGTTGACTTATCAGAATATACTACAAATTTTATTCTCTCCGGAAAGCGTGAGTTGAGCGACTCTATATACAGTCAGTTCGAATCAATATTTACCCTCAATAAGACCATGGCGCAGCAAGCCAATAATCAGAACGGTCAGGACGGCGAAAGAGCGTCTTCATCTATGACTACCCTGCTTATTATAGGTACCTTAATAGCGCTTGCGTTGGGAGTGCTTATCAGCAGATCGATAGGTAAAATGGCAAAACGCGCTTCTGTTCAGCTTGATAAAATGGCAAAGGGAGAAAAAGTTGATAATCTTAATGTTAATAAATTCAGCGGAGAATTTATTAGCATTGCCAAAAACGTTAATGCAATGAGTGAATCCTTAAGATTTATGGTTGAAGACGCAGACGCTTTGGTAAAAGCAGGACTTTCGGGTATGCTGTCAACGCGTGCAGATATATCAAAGCACAAAGGAACCTTCCGTGACATTATTGACGGCTTTAACAAATCTCTCGATGCGTTTATTGCACCTATTGACGAGACTGTTGCGGTTATTATCAACGAGTTCCAGAAAGGCAATCTTAAGGCATCTATAACCGGAGAATATTACGGAGACCACGCAAGCATTAAGAATGCGCTCAATGACACCGTAGCCTCAATCCATGGTTATATCAGCGAAATATCCGATGTGCTGTCAAAAGTGGCTCAGGGAGATCTTACTGCCGAAATTACTTCTGAATACCGGGGAGATTTCGTAATCCTCAAAAATTCAATTAACAGCATCATTGCTTCGTTCAATTCACTGGTATCCGATATACTGATTGCAGCAAAGCAGGTGGCTGCAAACTCTCAACAGGTTTCCGGGACCAGCCAGATTATATCCCACGGCGCAACCGAACAGGCAAGCTCTATAGAACAGCTTACGGTTTCCACATCGCAGATTGCATCGCAAACACGGCAAAATGCCGAAGATGCTGTTAAAACGAGCGATTTGTCCATAGTAGTTAAAAACAGCGCTCAGGAAGGCGACAGCAAGATGGCAGTAATGCAGGAAGCGATGAATGATATACGCTCTTCGTCAGAGAATATTTCCAAAATCATTAGAGTTATTGATGATATTGCATTTCAAACCAATATACTTGCGCTTAATGCTGCAGTCGAGGCAGCACGTGCCGGCGTGCATGGAAAGGGTTTCGCGGTTGTCGCCGAGGAAGTTCGAAACCTTGCAGCACGCAGCGCGTCTGCGGCCGAACAAACCACAGCGCTTATTGAGAATTCTGTTAACAAAGTAAAGGCCGGGAACGAAATAGCGGATGAAACGGCAAATGCGCTCCGCGAAATTGTGGAAGGCGCTGAAAATGCCGTTACTCTTGTCGGCGGCATTGCAACTGCCTCGAATCAGCAGGCTACAGCTATTATGCAGATAAACAGAGGCATAGAGCAGCTGTCAGAGATTGTGCAAAGCAACTCAAGCTCTGCGCAGGAAACCGCCGCCGCCGCACAAGAACTCTCGAGCCAGGCACAGATGCTTCAGCAGATGGTGATGCGCTTTAAGCTTAAGGATGTTGCAGCAAAGGGAAGAGCTGCGGATAATGAGTGCGAAACTATTATAAAAACCTATGATGAAAACACGATTGATGAAACTGATGCCGAAGGTATACAAGAATATATACCCGAGGATATTCCTGAAAGTATACCCGAGGATATTCCTGAAAGTATACCCGGAGATATTCCTGAGAGTACACCCGGGGATATTTCTGAAAGTATACCCGCGGATATACTTAAGGATACCGCTGAAACATACCAAAATGATATCCCGGCAGCCGAAAGCTCCGAACAATATGAGGATGCACCGGATTTCTTTATCGATGATGATGATTTCGGCAAGTATTGACAACAATTCTTGTAACTTTTTTACAAAGCCCCGTCCATTTTATACTGACGGGGTACTTTTTTATATTTCCGGCAAAACTCTTGTGCAGTCCTTATTTTAGTACACCTTATTGTTTAATATGAACATATATTCTTGATATTTGAGGTTGCTATGTGGGATAAAATTGCCGTTTCGGCCGCATTGGTTGCCGGCGCAGTTGCTCTGCTTGCCGTTATTACCGTTATTCTGTTTGTTATCGAGCGGAAAGATAATCAACACGCTTCAGTGCGCCTCCAGGCTGTACGTTATAATAAGACAGACCGGGCTGCTTAAAAGAATTCAAGCTGAACGGGAGCCGGTTTCTGTGCTGGCATAGCATACGCCGGCATGTTGTATTTCTGTCTTAATTGTTTTATAGTGCCGTTTAGCTGTTCTTTATACTCACGGTAGGTATCCCTGTCAGAAAACAGTTTATCTATACTTCTGTATTCTGACGGAAATGCCTGTCTTAATCTTTTAAAAAAGCTGCATCTTATAGACGGCTTTAAATTAAGCCCGCCCGTCAAAAGATAGCTTGCACCGCAATTTTGGGCTGCGCTGAAAACTTCTTCCATACTCTGCCGGCTGCTGGTCAAGAAAGGTATTATCGGCATCAGATGAATGCCGCACGAAATCCCCGCGTCGCGAAGGCTGCGTACTGCTTCTATCCGCGCATGCGCAGGAGATGCTTTTGGCTCTATAAGGCTTGCAACGCCTTTATCCGCAGTTGTCACAGTAAACGCTGCTGATAATCCGCCCGCATTGCTGACACTTTTTAGCAACTCCAAATCCCTCAGTATAAGCGTAGATTTTGTGCAGATAATTGTCGGAACGCTGTATTGCGCCAGCAGGGAAAGTACGGCAGGCATCAGTTTGCAATCGCGTTCTGCGGGCTGATAGCTGTCGGTAATGCCTCCAAGGTTGACCGTTTCGCGCTTAAAACGGGGCAATTCCCGCCTAAGCACATCAGCAATATTGGTCTTTGCGTATATTTCGTCGTAAAAACTTCCTGCGCCCAAATATTCATGAGAATAAGGCGCATAACAGTATATGCAGCTATGGGCGCATCCGCGGTATACATTGATATCGTATTTGTATGGCAGCCACCTAGAGTTGTGTCGGTGGAGCGCAGTTTTACATATAGTTTCTATTACGCGGTACATGGCTTTATTATACGCTTTAAAGCCTGCCTGTCGCAACAATGCTTACGCCCGTTTTGCATATATCTTCTATAAGCACATCGCCAATATTAACAGGCGGCTTGGCTGTAGTTTTATTGATTGCGTCCATGCATTCGAAAAGCATACCCTTAGGTATAGGCTTGGCGGATTTGACGGGAAGCAGGCTTCCTCCCTCAGTACGCATTGTAGTGGTGAGCGTTCTGCGGGGGTCAATTATCTCTGTTTTTGCATACGCTTCGCCTCTCTTGCAGCCGTGGCCGGAAATCTCCGCAATACTGCCGTCTTCTATATTTGCCGTTATCTCGCAGCCTATCGGACATACCGTGCATGTTATTTTTTCCGTACGCATGTTACGCCCCCTCCACGGATACGGTTATATCTCCGTTCAAGTCTTTTTGGCTGATAATAATATTTTCCATCTCACCCGGCGTCAAAACCCGCCTTTTCTTCCGATATACCGTGTTCCCGCCCACACTCGCCGTAACAAAGCAATCGCGGTAAACACCGTCTACGCGGAAAAAGAGCTTTTTATCAAGCTCATCCGCGCATAGACGCTGCGGAACTAGATAACGCACACCATCGCCTGCATGTGTCGCAAAACCCGTAACTTCCAATCCCTGCCGTATATAACGCGCCGCCGAGCGGCCGGCAACCTGTGCCTCCTGCGTAACATTATCAGCCAAATCGTGTACATGCAGCGCGTTGCCGCAAGCAAAAATACCCGGAATGCTCGTTTGCATATTGGAATCCACTAACGGCCCTCCCGTCGCGTCATCCATAATAACGCCTGTTTGCCGTGATATTTCGTTTTCTGGTATAAGCCCTACAGACAGCAGCAATGTATCGCAGGGCACAAACCTTTCGGAACCTGGTATAGGCTTACCGTCAACTTTTGCTATAGATACGCCCTCAAGGCGCTTTTTCCCATGTAGCCTCGTTACCGTATGCGAAAGAAGAAGCGGTATGCCAAAATCGTCAAGGCACTGAACAATGTTCCGCTTAAGCCCCCCGGAATACGGCATAATTTCCAACACCATTTTAACTTGCGCACCCTCCAGCGTCATACGGCGCGCCATTATAAGCCCTATATCGCCGGAGCCTAGTATAACAACCTGCTTGCCCGGCATATATCCTTCTATATTGACAAAACGCTGGGCAGTCCCTGCCGTCATCACCCCCGCCGGACGTGTACCCGGTATCATAAGCGCTCCCGCGCTTCGTTCTCGGCAGCCCATAGCCAGCACTACAGCTTTAGCGTCTATAACAAAAAGCCCAGATTGTAAACTGACTGCGGTAATCTTTTTCTGCCTAGATACATCCAGCACCATAGTACCCGTTAATACAGGAATACTAAGAGCTTTCGCTTTATCAATAAAACGCGCCGCGTATTCCGGGCCTGTGAGCTCTTCACCGAAAACATGCAGCCCGAAACCGCTGTGTATGCACTGTCCTAATATTCCTCCGGCATGCGGTTCTCTGTCTATTATTATCACATTTTCAGCGCCGTTTTCCTTTGCCGCAACTGCGGCCGCCAGTCCGCCCGGCCCCGCGCCTATAACAGCTACATCAGCCCTCACTGCGTTTCCTCCTTGGTTTTGTGAGAAAGTATGTTAGAGCCTTCTCCGCTTTTTGTTATTTTCTTTAAATCCTCATTAAGCTCGCGGGCAAGTATATCCATAACGCGGTTTATACAAAAGCCTCCTTGGCATCGCCCGAATCCGGCTCCCGTACGCAGTTTAACCCCGTCCACGGTCACCGCACCGCACGGCCTTTTTATGCTGTTTACAATCTCGGTCTCCGTCACATTTTCGCACCGACATATAACATTGGCATAACGCGCGTCCTTTTTTATAAGTTCTCTGCGCCGCTTTGAGCCTGCGTCGGCGAACGATTCTATTGCTTTGCGCGTCCGCTTTGCGTTTGGGTTTATGCTTTTTTTTACGCCCATGCCAAAAAGCATTTCGCGCACGTGCTGTGCTATGGCAGGCGCGGAGGTTAAGCCGGGAGACTCAATGCCCGCCACATTGACGAGCCCCGGCGCGCTTTTTGAAGCTTCTATTATAAAATCATGCGTTTCCGGAACCGCGCGCAAACCTGAAAACGTAGTAATAACGCTGTGGGTATCAATTTTTGGTATATACCTTTTAACGCCATTTAGCACAGCTTCTATGCCCTCTTTAGAAGTGGACGTATCGTCTTTTGCAGTAAATTCCGCAGTCGGGCCGGCAATCATATTGCCGCGTACCGTTGGTGCAAAAACAATGCCTTTTCCCTTATTCGAAGGTGCGCCGAACACTACGCAGCTTGTACGCTCGCCAAGCTTTTTATCAAAAACCAGATACTCGCCTTTCCGCGCTCTTATGCTAAACTGCTCCCCTCCCGCCATGCGCGATATTTCATCCGCAAATACTCCCGCCGCGTTTAACAAAAAACGGGCGCTAATATGGTTCTCACCCGCTGTTATATCAAAATGTTCGCCCTTTCTCTCAATATGAGTAACCCTGCTGCCCCGCAGAACAACGGAGCCGTTTTCCGCCGCGTTCTCCATTGCGGCTATCGCAAGCCCAAACGGGCATATAATACCGGCGGAAGGAGCGTACAGCGCAGCGGTAATTTTTTCTGAGAGATGCGGCTCCTTTTTTCTTATTTCGTTTCCCGACAGCATATTGACATAAACGCCGTTTTGCTGTGCCCGCTTTTGAAGCATCTTAAGGCTCTGTTCGTCGCTATCGTCAAACGCAACCACAACAGATCCGCAGTTTTTATAAGGCACATCCAGCTCTTTTGCTGTTTGCTGCATCAACGCGTTTCCCCGCACATTAAACAACGCTTTTTTTGTGCCTTCAAGCGCATCGTAGCCCGCGTGTACTATTCCGCTGTTAGCGCGTGTTGCGCCGAAAGCTAAGTCCGCTTCGGCTTCGATTACGCACACCGACAAATCAAGCATGGAAAGCTCTCTTGCTATAAGAGCGCCTATAACGCCCGCCCCTATAACGGCAGCATCAAATTGCATGGCATCTCCTTTTGACAGCAGTCACGCATTAAAAAAACCGTACCGAAATAATGCTCAGTACGGCTCGTTTCTCCTGCCACTGTATTATATTAATAATATCACGTTTTTTGTCTGTTAGCAATATATCGCTTTGCTGACATACTTCGCGCAGCGTCGCTATTTTGTTGACATGCTTCGCGCTGCACAGCTATAATTAACATATTCGCACGTATTATGCAACATACAAATTTTTCGGAGGACAGCATGGCCGCACAGTTGTTTGAAAAGCTGATAGAATCCGCACAAAGCGCTTTTTTGGAGGTCGGCGTTTTTGTCGGCGCAGTGCTGCTTCTTTTCGGATATATAAACTATAAAACGCAGGGGAAGTTTGTTAATAAGCTGGAGAACTCAAAAAAGCTCCAGCCGCTTTTCGGTGCGCTTCTTGGTTTAACTCCGGGATGCGGCGGCGCAATATTCGTTATGCCTCTTTATCTTAAAGGCAGCGTCACTTTCGGCACGGTTGTATCTGCGCTGATAGCCACTATGGGCGATGCGTCTTTCGTCCTTGTTACGGCTCGTCCTCTTGAATACTTGATAGTATCCGGCATAAGCTTTGCTGCCGCAATTGCTACCGGCTACGTGGTTGACGCTTTAAAAATTGACGGCGGTTTTTCTAAAAGGCGCGCCGAAATATTAAAAAGCGCCTCTGTTTCTGCAGGAGAGCACGCGCAGCTGCAGGACGCTCCTATTTACCATATAGGCCACGAGGACGGCGACAGCGTAGATATGATTATGCACCATAATAAAAAACAGCGCCACGAAAAAAAATCCGCAATGATTTTTACGCACAATATCGCTTACCGTATATTCTGGGTGCTTATAGGTATTGGTCTTATACTCGGCATAATGCTTCTTGCAGATATAGATATAAATACCGCCCTTGGCATACCAAACATAGGCATATACATTGGGGTGGCGGGGCTTGGTTTCTGCATAATATATATGATTGCAGACAAGCGCATCATAAAAAACGAAGAACATGAAGCTTCGGAGCAAAAGCTTTTGTCTCTCAAGGAAACAATGGTACACAACGCGGAAGATACGGCTTTTGTGTGCATATGGGTGTTCGTTGCATATTTTATATATGAACTGTTGGTAATAATAATAGGCGGAGAAACCGTAATAGCCGGCTGGATGGCGGCAACGGGGCTGGCGTCGGTAATCGTCGGCGCTCTGATAGGGCTGGTGCCCGGCTGCGGTCCCCAGATAATATTCGTCTCTCTTTATACAAGAGGCATGGTGCCTTTTGCGGCGCTTTTGGCCAATGCCATATCACAGGACGGCGATGCACTGTTCCCTCTTCTTGCGATAGACAGGCGAAGCTCTTTTATTGCCACAGTAATTACAACTATTCCCGCGCTGCTTTTAGGTATAGCCGTATATTTTATTGAAATGCTGATTATTGCAGCTTTTTAGATAAGTCTAGAACTTTATAACCGGCTCTTTTTCATTCCTTCGGTACAGTACGAACTTTCTTCCCGAAGCGGAAACAGGCTGTGCGGCCGTAGCTTTGCACAGAGCATCAAGCGCTTCCCTTGCGTCTACCGGGGAGTTCTGCTGTACACTGCCCTTTACAAGCTCCCGCGCCGAAAGCGCATCTTCCGCTTCTGTTATAACACTGTCCGTCACGCCGGCCTTTCCTATATACAATATTGGCTCTAAAGCGTTTGCCATAGCTCTTAAAGCCGCTCTTTGCTTGCTGTTTATCATGTTTCTATACCTTCTTTAATCTACAAACTCAAATTCGTGTCCTTCAAGGTTTACCGTATCTCCCGTCTTCGCTCCCGCTTTTCGCAAGGCCTTGATAATACCGAAATCTACAAGCAACTTTTGAAAATGGCGCATCGAATCGGGGTTATTAGGATCTGTTTTTTGCAGTATACCGTGCAGAACGCTTCCTTCCACATAGTAAATGCCGTCCTGAACAAAAACCTCGAAACCTTCATCGTCCTTCTCCAACGCCCATTCTTCTATGACTCTGTCCTCATCAACGGGCTTTGGCAGCGGCAGCGTGCCGAGCACTTCCGATGCGCGTTTTATAAGCGCTTCTATACCTTCGCCCGAGGCTGCGCTGATATTAAAAATCTCTATTCCAAGCGGTGATAAATAACTCTTTAGCTTTTGCGCGTTTTGCGCGGCGCCAGGCACATCCATTTTGTTTGCGGCTACAATCTCCGTGCGGCTTTTTAATTCCGCGGAATAGCTTTCAAGTTCGCTCCTTATGGTTTTATAATCTTCTATTATATCGCGCCCCTCCGAACATGACGCGTCAACTACGTGTATCAGCATACGGGTACGTTCTATATGGCGCAAAAACCCGTGCCCTAATCCTGCGCCTTCGTGCGCCCCCTCGATAATCCCGGGTATGTCAGCCATAATAAAACTTCGTTCATACGCATTCACAACGCCAAGGTTGGGAGATAAAGTGGTAAAGTGATACGCGGCAATCTTAGGGCGGGCGCTTGTTGCAGCCGCCAGCAGAGTTGATTTACCAACGCTGGGGAAACCTATCAGGCCTACATCGGCGATTGACTTTAATTCAAGCAAAACGTGCCGTCCCTTTGTTTTCCTACCCGGAATGGCAAACCCCGGGGCTTGCCTTGTCGCTGTCGCAAAACGAGCATTCCCCTTGCCGCCTCCGCCGCCCGATAACAATACCCGCCTGCCGGAGCGCATATCGGCGGCAATACGTCCGGTTTCATAGTCCCGCACAACCGTACCCGCCGGCACTTTAATAATAATGTCGCTGCCCGTTCTTCCGCGCATGTTTTTCTTTTTTCCCGGCTCTCCATTCTGCGCTATAAAACTTTGCTTATATTTAAAATCCATTAGCGTGCGCATGCTTTCGTCAGTCTCGAATACAACCGCTCCGCCATCGCCGCCGTCGCCGCCGTCCGGCCCGCCTGCGTTAACATATTTTTCTTTCCGAAAAGAAACGCAGCCGTCGCCGCCGTTTCCTGCCTTTATGTATATTTTGGCAATATCTACAAACATCTTTATACCTTTCCTTGGTAAGGGCATATGTCGTATAAAAAACATTCCCCGCATTTTGGCTTTCGCGCTGTGCAAAGCCTTCGTCCGTGCCATATCAGCCAGTGATGCGCATTAGACCAGCTTTCTTTGGGAATAACCTGCATAAGCTGCTGTTCCGTTTGCTCGGCGCTCTTTGAACTGGCAAGTCCAAGCCTGTTTGCAACGCGCAGCACATGTGTATCCACGGCAATTGCGGGTATTCCAAAAGCGTTGGAGAGAACTACGTTTGCCGTTTTGCGCCCCACCCCGGGCATCGCTGTTAATTCTTCCATCGTTCGGGGCACCTTACCGCCGTGTCTTGAAACAAGAATACTGCACGTCTCAAGCATATTTTTTGCCTTTGTATGATAAAAACCGCAGCTTTTAATATACTCCTCAAGTTCGCTTTTATTTAAACGCATAAGGCTTTGTGCATCCGGATACTTTTCAAACAGCATGCCGGTTACGGCATTTACCTGCCTGTCCGTTGTCTGGGCGGAAAGCATCGTTGCCATCAGCAGTTCAAAAGCATTTTTATAAATAAGCCCGGGACGCGCTCCGTGGTATTGCTCGCCAAGCATTTTTAATATCTGTTTATTATCACCCATCCATATTCTTCCCCAGTATACTATTCGCTATTATACTCATCGAATCCGCAAAACTCAAACATTATTTCGCCGGACAACACATGCGCATAATTTAAACTGCAGCTAAAGAGAATATAAAATATGTTCAATGTGATCATTAAAACTGTGCTTATATATTTTTTTGCGATGCTGGTTATGCGGCTTATGGGCAAGCGGCAGGCGGGAGAGCTGCAGCCTTTTGAACTGATTATTGCGGTAATGATAGCCGAAGTGGCAGCTACACCTATGGACAGCCCCGGCGTGCCTATAACCTATGGTATAGTGCCCGTTGTCGTGCTGCTGCTTATGCACAACGTCATTGCGTTTATCTCTTTAAAAAGCGAAAAGCTGCGCGGCGTAATCTCAGGCAGGCCAAGTATCGTAATACATAAAGGCGTTATCCGAAACAAGGAGCTGAAAGGTTTAAGCTATAACCTTGGGGATTTGTTGGAACAGCTTCGGGCAAAAGATGTTATGAATATAAGCGATGTACACTACGCCGTGCTGGAAACCAACGGCGAATTAAGCGTAATGCTAAAACCGGAGCTGCGTCCTGTTATCCCTAAGGACCTTGGTATAAGCCCGCCCAATCCCGGTTTTTGCTATGACGTTATAATAGACGGAAAACTAAAACCCAAAAACTTGGAGAAGCTGGGGTTTACCGAGCAGGCTTTACTCAAACTGCTTAATGCTCACAACATAAAACACATACGCGATGTTTTTTTCGCATCAAGCGATGAGACAGGAAAAGTGATGTTTCAGGATTACAAAGGCAACCAGGTGACAGGAAGCATAAGCAATGGCTAAAAAGATAACGACAGCGGTTTTGCTGCTGCTGCTTATAGGCGGAGCGCTGTGGCAGAATATTTATATAAATAGAGCGACAGAAAGAACAAGAATGCTGCTCAAACCGGTTGTGGCGGCGCTGCACGAAGAGAGCTGGGAAAAAGCGCTTGCATCGGCCAAAGCATTAGATTTAAGCTGGAATAAAGAAAAAAGAATTTACGGAGCGATTATAGATCATGAGGAGCTTGACTTGATATCTGCAACTACAGTGCGTTTAATAAGCTTCTGCAAAATCCAAAATCTAGAAGGAGCCCTTTCCGAAGCTGCAGCATTTGATTACTATATTGAGCATTTAAAAGAAATAGATTCGGTACGCTGGGAGAATATTTTTTAACGCCATGTAAAGCTGTAGCAAAGCCCTTTACTTTTCTGCTTATCTGTAAGCAGTTCCGGGTCTTTAAAAACAATGCTGCCCGAAAGCCCCGTGTGCTTTGCCGCAAGCTCAAAGTGACACGCCGCAATCCCAAGGTCTATCCTCTGCATGCAGAAGCCGAAGAGATTGTTGCCGGCGTAGTGATTTTCGCGCATCATGTAAAAATGGCAGGTTTGCCCCTCAACAATAACGCGCCACGGCTGCCTGTTGGACGCTGACGGCCCTAACCGCACCATCTCAAGACACGTTTTTATTGCACAGTTTTCAAGAACAAGCGGCGTTGAAAAATCCCCGGCAAAGAAAAGTTCTCCGAAATCCTTGCGGTTTTTTGCTCCCGCCCCTGCCGCAACAATTTTCTCAGTAAGCGTTTTCTTATCGGCCGCAATGCCTATCGGCGACACAGCTGGCAGATACTCATCGCGGGGCTGTAAAAGCTTGCCGGCATCGGAGCGGCTGTATGTCCCTCCGAGCCAGCACGTACCAAACCCTTTTGAAGCAGCAAATAATATAACCTTTTCAAAAGAATAGCCGAATCCCTCCAAATCGTGTCCGCCTTTTTTTACGCAGCCTCCAAAGAATGTTTTTGCGCCTTTTATAAAACCGTATGTCCCGAGTTTCTGTCTGCCTGTTTTTATTATCGAAAGCCTTACCTCTGCCCCGAACGGGTTTTTCTCGGCAACAGTAAAGAACGCCTCCATTTCTGATATATCTTTTGGCGCAAGCGGATAACCGTCATACGAGCGTATAGATTTTCTGTTTTTAATTACTTCATTAATATCCGCGTCCCAGTTTTCCACGCATTCCGCCCCCTGTAAGCTTGCTTGTGCCCCAGTTTTGTCGTCGCATGCTTACGTTTATTACCAACCCGAAGGCAATCATGTTTGTTAGCAAACTTGAACCTCCGTAGCTGAAAAAAGGAAGAGTAATGCCTGTGATAGGCATTACACCTATATTCATGGCAATGTTTTCAAATACATGAAACAGCGTCATTGCCGCGACACCGAAAATAATAAGCGTTCCAAATTCGTCTTTTGCCTTGGTTGCAAGGTACATAGTGCGGAAAAGCAGTATAAAGAACAACAATGTCAAAAACACAGTGCCTATAAACCCGATTGATTCTGCCGTTGATGCAAAAATAAAATCTGTGTGTTTTTCAGGTATATTCGTAAGCTGTCCCGCCCCGCCCATTGAAAAAAGACCTCTGCCGGTAATCTGACCGGCGCCGACAGCAGTTTTAGCTTGCAGCGACTGAAACGCACTCCGTGCAATTTCTTCCTGCGTTGTGCCCTCCGGCACAACCCCGAAAAAAGTATATAAGAAAACATCAATTCTTGTCTTCTGCCATCCTAACAGCAGCAGCGGCGCTAAAGCTGCTGCGGACGCTACCATTCCCAGTATCAGCTTTATGCTGGTTCGGGCAATAAAAAGCATAGAGAAAAATGTAAACACGTAGACCATTGCTGCGCCATAATCCGGCTGCAGCAATATCAGACCAACCGGTATTAAAAAAACGATAAGCATAGGCAGTATATCTTTAATCTTCCTTATACCACCGTCTTTGCCGCGCGTTTTTTCGGAAATCATACGCGCCATTATAATAATAATAGCGATTTTGCCTAATTCAGCCGGCTGAAACCCCGAATCGCCTATACGGAACCAGCCGACGGTGCCTTTAACTTCCTTTCCGATTATAAGCACCAAAACAAGCAGCGCGATGATAATAATATATATCCATTTATAATATTCCCCGATGGCATGATAGTCGGGTATCAGTACAATAAACATGGCAAACAGCGCTACCCCAAACCATGCAAGCTGCTGCAGTACATGAGACAGATTAAGCTGCGAAATGGCTTCCGAAAGCGAGCCTGTCCCTTCCTCAAGAGGCTCTGACTGGGCGTTGGCAATTGCCACCAAACTGAAAAGCGACAGAACAACTATTATGCCAAATAAAAACCAGTCGATAAATTTGAACATTCTCGAATCGATTAGTCTGAACTTCAATATGCCACCTCTTTTATTACAAATATGTTATCAAATTATAACATATTTATTAAAAATAATAAACCTCCGTCACGTTTATTTACAATTCAAGAATACCAGAAATAAACGATAAGGGGAAGGGGTCTGTTTTCACCCGATAATAAAAACGCTCAGCGCGCTAGCCTGAATTGGATATGACTCCGCCACAGGCCCTTCGAAAACTATCTGCACCATATCTTCTGTCTTTATATCCGAATAAGATAATACATCGCCCGTATTGTCTTTTATTATGCTCGTTTCCTTACCCACACGCACGCTTGCTTTATCGTACTGCCCCGTCTTCGGCTCATCCGCCTCCACAAGCATAACAATACCGTCTTTTGCCTGTGAAATATGAGTAACTCTGCCCGTTATGTCCGCAGCGCTTACCAGCGTTTCCAGCAGCTTTATACCGGACAGCTCACAAACATCCGACAAATCCGCAAAAGAAATCAGCAGGTTATACCTTGAGTCAACAAGATACACCGCCATATGAACACCGCTGCCAATATCCTGCGTGGCTCCAAGTTCTGTTATAATCTGTTTGTACGAAAGATTAGCGTCCAATTTTTCAACATCCGAACTTAGAATCTTCGCAACTTCATTGAACGGAGAAACCAGTTCGCTGTCGGCAACCGGGGCGCTGCATCCTAAAAACAGCAGCGCCGCTGTCAGCATAGTCGCAATGCATATTTTTTTCACTTTTATTCATCCTCTTTTTATTCTTACTTTATTGACGCAGCAATATAAGCTTTTGTTCCCGGTATTCAATAGACAAATCATACAAAAAAATGATATATTAGATTCGCAAAAAACAGGAGGACATTATGGCGTACAGAGCTTTGTACCGTACCTGGCGGCCTGCGCGGTTTGACGAGGTTTCAGGGCAGGCACATATAGTAAAAGTGCTTACAGGACAAATAGAGAATAACCGTATCGCCCATGCGTATCTTTTTTCAGGCCCGCGGGGAACCGGCAAAACAAGTCTTGCAAAGATATTTGCGCGCGCGGTAAACTGCGTATCAAGGCAAGGCGCCGAGCCGTGCGGCAAATGCGATATATGCAGACAGTCTTTGGATGATTCCCTAATGGACATAGTGGAGATAGATGCCGCTTCAAACAACGGGGTTGACAGTGTGCGTGACTTGCGCGACCGTGTCAACCTGCTGCCGGCTGTCGGCAGGTATAAAGTTTATATAATAGACGAGGTGCATATGCTCTCTAAGGGGGCGTTTAACGCGCTCCTAAAAACGCTTGAGGAACCTCCTTCTCATGTTATATTCATACTGGCGACAACCGAGCCGCACAAGCTTCCCCCCACCATACTTTCACGCTGCCAGCGGTTCGATTTCAGGCGCATATCGGCCGAGGATATAGCCGCCCGGCTTAAAAAGGTTTCCGAAGCGGAAGGATGCGTATACGAAACAGCCGCGCTTGACGCTATAGCACGCGCCGCTGAGGGCGGTATGCGGGATGCGCTAAGTATACTTGACCAATGCATGTCTTTCGGCGATATCAATGTAAACAATGTTTCTGCCGCATTGGGCGGCGGCGATTTAGAACACGTGCGCTCGCTTATCGGCGCAATAGCGCAATACGATGAGAAAAGCGCCCTCAAGCAGCTTTCCGCTCTGCTTTGGTCGGGGGCGGATACTCATGCGCTTATAAAGTCGCTGGCTGACGCTTTCAGGCGCATGATGTGGATATCGGTAGGTGCAGGAGCTGCGGGAGACGGATATTTTGAATCTTATGCCAAAAAGCTGGGCAAAGACGCCTGCATACGGGCATTGAATATTCTTATTCAAAAAGAGTACGAAATGAGACAGAACCTTCGAGCGGACATAGTGCTTGAAACGGCAGTAATGGACATTATGTGCCCCGAGGACGACTCTTTGACCTCTGATTCGCTAAGAATTGAAAAGCTGGAGGCACGCCTTAATGCGCTTGAACAGCGCCTGCAAAATATACAGCATACCGATTTGAGCAGTCTGAAAGCCTCTGAAAAAACTGCAGAACCAAAACCGCAAAAAAAACCAGCTGCTCGAACAACTGCGAAAGTTCCGGAAACAAAAAGCGGTTCCCCTGCTGATGATCAGGACGCAAATGCGCTGCTAGGCAAGATGCTAAGCGTGCTAAAAGAGGACGCATATCCCGTGTACCCGTATGCAGCAAAAGCATCTTCCGCGAGAAAACACGGCGGTGTATTGGAAATAATATTCTGCAGTGACGCTGTTCTGGCAGCGGAGTATCTGCAGCAGTCGGCCGTTCAAAAAACGATTGAGAGCGCTTTGGCAAAAATATCGGATGAACCTGTTTCTGTCCGTATAGTAACCGAGGCAGAAGAAACAAAACCCGGTGACACAGGAATATACGCTTTGTTTGGCGTTAATGAAATAGAAAAAGTCTAAACAGGAGGTTTTTATGGCAAAAAGAAAATCATTCGGCGGAGGCGGCATGAACATGGGCTCAATGCTGGCTAAAGCGCAGCAGATGCAGGCAGATATGGCGGCGGCCCAGGCCGAAGTCGAGAAGACAGAGGTAGAGGCTTCAGCGGGCGGCGGCGCGGTAACGGTATGTGCCAACGGCGCAAAAAAGATTTTAAGTATAAAAATATCTCAAGAAGCGGTTGACCCTGATGATATAGAAATGCTGGAGGACCTTATCACTGCCGCAGTCAATGAAGCACTGGCAAAAGCGGAGGAAATGATGCAGCAGAAACTAAGCGGTATAACGGGCGGCATGAATTTAGGAGGGTTGTTATAGCCTTGAATCAGATAATCGAACCGGTAATGCGCCTGATCAATCAGTTTTCCAAGCTTCCCGGCATTGGACATAAGACCGCGCAGCGTCTGGCTTTTTATGTGATACGCATGGACGATGCGGAGGTGGAGGAATTCGCCAAAGACCTTGCAAACGCCAAAAATAAAGCGGCAAAATGCCCCGCTTGCGGCAATCTTATGCAGAAGGGCGATGATTTATGCTCGGTCTGTGCGGACAGCAGGCGTGACACCGCTTGCATTTGCGTGGTTTCGGACATAAGGGACGTGCTTGCAATAGAGAAAACACGCGAATACAAGGGTGTTTATCATGTGCTGCACGGCGTTATATCTCCTATGGACGGCGTAGGTCCGGATGATATAAACATAACCGGTCTTTTAGACCGTCTTGCCGGCGGCAACGTCAACGAGGTGATACTTGCTACCAATCCCGATGTGGCGGGTACAGCCACAGCTGCTTATATCGCAAAAACAATACGTCCTCTTGTAGCTAAAATTACGCGAATCGCACATGGGGTACCCGTCGGAGCCGACCTTGAATATACGGACGAGGTGACTTTACTGCGGGCTATAGAAGGACGCACAGCATATTAGAACGTATATAATTGCGCGTTTTAGTCAATAATGGACAGCACAACCAATGCAGGAGGTAGTGTATGGAAGAAAACGCGTATTATTATGATGTAAAGCGCGCTTATGCCGACTGGCAGGCCGCAGAAAATTATTTCGAAAACGTGGCAGACCCCGATCTTGTGGATTTCGCTATATATGATATGGAAGCCGCCAAAAAGAAATATGTATATATGCTAAAAAAAGCAAGAGCCGAATATATCGAACAGGCTTGACATTTTAAAGAAAAGCATATGCAGAGGGACGTATTCCCTCTGTTTTTATCTGTTAAAACAATTAAACCTAATTGTCCTCTGTAAGGTCAAGACCCAGGTATTGAAAATGCATGGTGTCAAGGCCTTCTTTTAAATTGCCGCCCCAGTCCCATCCGTATTTCTCAAAAATACTTATAACCTCCGGCGGTATTGTATATGGGCTTTTCGGGTCCCTTTTATCCTTGCTGCTGTAAAACTTATTATATTTTTTATTGATATCAATAGCAGTGCCGAAGCTATGATGTGACAAAATTGTACTTCCCTTCAGCCCGGGGCCGTTTATTGTTCTGTATTCGAAAGTATAAAGCTTCATAATCGGAAATTTAATATCAAGAGCGAATATCTCATCAAATATGGCTTTAATGTTGTTTTCCAGCTTATAATGGATTTTAAACGACCATTTTTCAGCCACTCTCCTGCTACCAGACTTTTTCCAAATAGGGACCTCCACTTTTACAAGGTGATCGTCAGATTCGGATCTGCCAACAAACCCAAAAGGCGGGCTTTCCTTTTTATAATATTTTGTTTCGGCTCCAAAAATGTATCGATATCTGTCAGCATCATTTTCAAAAATCGCATCCTCCGCCGTCCAAACCCTCTTTTCCGGCGTCGTAAATGATAGTATAAAACCTTTTATTGTACCCGATGACGTCTTCACGTACGGACGATAATAATACTGCGTATTGGGAGAAAGCCCGGTGACAAGCTTGTTCATCTGACCTCTTATTAGCTTATTAGATTCTATTTTAAGTGACAGGTCAAACATATCCGTCCCTAATAAAAATCCGTATTCTCGCTGTTTTTGTCCGCAATGTTCGGGCGGGGTGCTTATAAGCACAACCCTGTCGCAGTCCATAATAATCGGTCTTTGCGTTTCCGGAAGCAGGTGCCTGACTAATATGTTAAGCGTCCCGAAGCTTTTTAGCAGTTTTCCTTTATCCGAATAAGCTTTAAAGGATATCTTGCAGCTGCCGCTTTTTTCTATAACGGCCGACGCCTGCCAGAATTTTTTCCCTTCTTTAGTTTCTATCTGCTCCGCTTTTCCGCACGATTTATTGTTTGCGTAAACGCTTATGCTATAAACGCTCTCTGGTGTAATGATTGAAAACTCCGCAGACTCTTTTGCAAAAATAACCGTACCGGACGGCACTGCCGAATAATCTTCTTCCGTAGCCAAAGCAGTTCGCCCTAAAGGCAATAAAAACAACAGCGCTAATAAAACCGACAATGCTTTTTTATACATATAAAACTCCCGATGCTTTTTGCTGCAGAACCGATAAGTATTATATTATCACATGTTCCCGTAATTACAACAAAAAGCGGTAAAATGGCGAATGGCACTGTCGAACCGAACTTTGTTATAACGATAAAAAAATATTATCGGCATTAATCAAATTATTATATTTTTTATTCCTTTACCGTTCGGGCGGGCAATAAAAAGCCGGCCATTTCCCGTTAAATGACCGGCTTG
>CAZSMH010000014.1:0-28680 GCA_964607965.1 uncultured Christensenellaceae bacterium | reverse complement strand
TCTATCGTATCACGCGTAAAAGAAACGCAGGACGGGCTTGATGTTTACCCGGCTATGGGTCTTTCGCTGACATACGACCACCGTGCTGTTGACGGCGCACCGGCTGCGCGGTTCATGCAGGAGCTAGGGCAGACTTTGGAAAATTTTAATATACTGTTGGCAAAGTGACGGAAAGGATGACGGCTATGTACGATTTAATTGTAATAGGCGGCGGTCCCGCAGGATACAGGGGCGCGGAAAGGGCGGCGCACGAGGGGCTAAAAACGCTGCTTATTGAGAAAGCAGAGGTGGGCGGCGTTTGTCTTAACGAGGGCTGCATACCCACCAAAACCATGCTCTATTCTGCAAAACTAAAGGACAGTGCGTTGAACGGCGCGAAGTACGGCGTTAATGCGCCAAAGGCCGTGCTTGACCATAAAGCGGTGATAGCCAGAAAGAAAAAGGTGGTAGCCGCTTTGGTGGGGGGCGTAAAGTCTCAGCTTAAAGCCGCGGGCGCACAGATGATTATAGGCGATGCGAAGATAATCGGGAGAAAAGACGACAGATTCGAAGTGCGCAGCGATGGCGAGATATATGCGGCGCAGCGGCTTCTTATAGCTACCGGTTCAGTGCCCGTTTTGCCGCCTATCAAGGGTGTGCAGGAGGCGCTGCAAAACCATTTTTGCCTCACGAGCAGGGAAATGCTGGACATCGATCATGTGCCCGGCAGGCTGTGCGTGATAGGCGGCGGCGTGATTGGGCTTGAGCTTGCGAGCTACTATGCATCGGCAGGCTCTGAGGTTACGGTGATAGAGATGCTTGAGTCCATAGGGGGCAGCATCGATGCCGAAATTGCTGGTATTCTTAAAAACAACCTAGAAAAGAAGGGTGTGCGTTTTATGCTCGGTTGTAAGGTGACCGAGCTGGAAAAAACGGGCGTTAAGTTTGAGGACTTCGCCGGGACAGGAAAAGTCGAAGCAGATAAGGTGCTTCTCTCCATAGGCAGGCGTGCGTTTACTGAAGGTATAGGGTTGGAAAGCATAGGCGTGGAAACAAAGCACGGTGCTATAGTTACGGATGAATGCCTGCGCACAAATATACCGGGCGTATATGCCGCGGGTGATGTGAACGGAAAATTCATGCTTGCACACACCGCGTACCGCGAGGCCGAGGCAGCTGTAAACCATATGCTGGGCAGAAAGGACCCAATTAGCTATCGCGCCATACCCGCAGTTTTCTATACCAGCCCTGAGGCGGCGGGCGTAGGAGAAACAAAAGCCTCTGCTGCGCTGAAGGGAATTGACGTAAACGTTAAAACGCTCGCTATGCGCTATTCTGGCAGATACGTTGCGGAGAACGAGGGCGGGGACGGCATTGCCAAGACAGTAATTGATAACCGTACAGGCAGGATGATTGGTTTTCATATGATTGGCAGCTATGCATCCGAAATTATATTAGGCGCATGCATTATGATAGAGCGGGAGATGACGCTCGAGAGCATTAAAAGAACAGTATTTCCGCACCCGACAGTCTGTGAAATTATCAAAGAAGCAGTATTTCAATTTTAAATAAGGGAGAAGCATCATGGCAAAAACACTGACCATAGACCCGGAGCAAAGAAGGAAACCTGATAAGATAAGCTTTTCGGACATACCTGTCAACACTTATCAAAAAAGTGTTGCGGACGAAAAGAATAATTTTTTAAAAGATGAATTTCTGCATATATTCCGTGATATGCAAATCATACGCGAATTCGAATCTATGCTCAATGAAATAAAGACAAAAGGCGAATACGCGGGAATCACTTACAATTACCCGGGTCCTGCTCATCTTGGCATAGGGCAGGAAGCTGCCTATGTCGGTCAGGCATTTGAGTTGGGTGTTGAGGATTATATATTCGGTTCACACCGAAGCCACGGCGAGATTATCGCCAAAGGTCTTTCGGCTATTGAGAAGCTATCGGATGATGTAATTGAAGATATCATGAAAAACTTCTTTGAAGGGGCTACATATAGCGTAATAATGAATAATACTAAGGCGCAGAGCATTAAGGAGACGGCCAAGGAGTTTCTTCTATACGGCGTTCTCGCCGAGATTTTCGGACGGGAAACCGGCTTTAACAAGGGCATTGGAGGCTCGATGCACGCGTTCTTTACACCGTTCGGCTCATATCCTAATAATGCCATAGTGGGCGGCAGCGGGGATATAGCAACAGGCGCGGCGCTTTATAAACGCGTGAATGCGAAGCCGGGCATAGTGGTCTGTAATATTGGCGACGGCTCCATAGGCTGCGGCCCGGTATTTGAAGGTTTTAACTTCGCCGCGATGGACCAATTTAATGTACTTTGGGACGATGCTCATAAGGGCGGTCTTCCAATAATCTATAACATATTCAACAACGGTTATGGCATGGGAGGACAGACTGCGGGCGAGACTATGGCTTACGGGCTTGCGGCAAGGCTGGGAGCCGGCATTACGCCTATGCAGATGCATGCCGAAACGGTTGACGGATATAACCCTTTGGCTGTGATAGATGCCTTTAAAAGAAAGCGTAAATTGCTTGAGGAAAGATCAGGGCCGGTGCTGCTTGAGGTATTGACATACCGTGTAAGCGGTCACAGTCCGTCAGATTCGGATTCGTACAGGACCAAGGAGGAAAAGGAACTTTGGATTCGGCAGGATTCCTTGCAGAGCTTCGGCAAGCAGCTAATAGAAGCAGGCATCGCCTCGGACAATGAACTTAAGAAGATTATCGAGCAGACGCATAAAGATATTGTTAACGCTCTAAAGCTTGCTGTAAATGAGGATATATCCCCTCGAATAGACTTGAACAAGACGCCTGAGCTGATAGCGGGTATGATGTTCTCAAACCAGTGTATAAACAGTGTTGAGCCGGAAAGAGAACCGGATGTGCTGATACCCAAGCAGGATAATCCGCGGTTGATACGGCTGAAATCGAAGGCGCGATACGCTTACGATGAGAACGGAAACGAAGTACCCAAAGCCAAGCTATTTCAGTTGCGGGACGGAATATTCGAAGCTTTGCTAGATAAGTTCTACGCAGACCCGACGCTGGTGGCCTATGGAGAGGATAACAGGGACTGGGGCGGCGCGTTCGCGGTATACAGAGGACTGACTGAAGCACTTCCTTATCATCGCTTATTCAACGCCCCCATATCCGAAGGCGCAATAGTAGGCACGGGCGTGGGCTATGCTATGTGCGGAGGGCGCGCAGTCGTTGAGCTTATGTATTCGGACTTCCTTGGACGCGCGGGTGACGAGGTGTTCAACCAGATGAGCAAGTGGCAGGCAATGAGCGCGGGTGTGCTAAAAATGCCGCTGGTGCTGCGTATGTCTATAGGCTCCAAATACGGTGCACAGCACTCGCAGGATTGGTCGGCGCTCTGTACGCATATACCCGGACTTAAAGTAGTTTTTCCTGCGACGCCGTACGACGCAAAAGGCCTTATGAACGCGGCATTGAGCGGTACGGATCCTGTCGTTTTTCTCGAAAGCCAAACCATATACGATGTAGGTGAAATGTTTTACAAGAACGGTGTACCCGAAGGGTATTACGAGGTAAAGATAGGTGAGCCGGATGTGAAGAGACAGGGACGGGATTTGACGATACTATCCGTCGGCGCCATGCTTTACCGCTCAATCAAAGCTGCAAAAATACTTGAGGAACGGTTCGGTTTATCGGCGGAGGTTATTGACGCGAGGAGCCTTGTGCCGTTTAACTATGAGAAAGTCATAGAGTCTGTTAAAAAAACGGGCAGAATAGTGGTTGCGGGAGATGCCTGTGAACGTGGTTCGCATATGAAGGACTTTGCGCAGAACATAACAGAGCTTTGCTTTGATTATCTGGATGCACCGCCCGTGGTGGTAGGGGCGAAAAACTGGATTACGCCGGCATATGAACTCGAAGAATTTTTCTTTCCGCAGCCCGACTGGATAATAGACGCAGTACATGAGAAGATACTGCCGCTTCCCGGCTATGTAGCAAAGAATAACTATACGCCAGGAGGCATGATAAAGGCATATAATCAAGGGGTGTAAACCAGAAGACTGCAAAAAACGGCATATCGGCTGTTGTCAGCACTCTGCAACAAGTGCGGCAAGTTCACTTTGCAAAGCGCTCATTTCCTGCTCAACCGGTGTGTTGTTTCGGAGTATATTTAAAATATGCTTGTATATCATAGCCTCTATTATAGTAATAGGAACAAGGGAGCCATTACGATTCCTTACGGATTGACGTTGCTTATTTCCGGAGAAAGTCTTATATATTAGGGGAAGCCATGGGTTGTGATTGGCAAGCTCGTCATTTTTATATACTACTTTTAACGGAGACTGCCCGTCCAGTATGGCAAAGTAATTGCTCATTTCAGGATCGCATGTCCAACTAATAAACTCAAGAGCATTATCAAGATTCCTGTTATCAGCAGGTATTGCAAGCCCCCAACTCCCTAAAACAGAATGATTTCCGGGTATATTTGCATAGCCAATTTTACCGGTAATCTTTGACTTTGCATTGTTGTTGACATCCACAATAAAAGCGGCATAACTGACCAGCATTGCCGTTTTGCCAAGATAAAAATCCTCAACTGTTTTTTCAACGCTGTATGTAAGCGTTTTCTGCGGAGCATATTTAAATGTTTCAACAAGACTGTTAACGCCTTTAATAAAGGATGCCGAAGTTACAAGCGGGTTGCCTTGATCATCGAATACGCTGCCGCCATAAGCCCAGACGCGTGGCATTAGTTCGGGGATAAGATTGGCATCATTTCGGGCGGATAAAGATGTTCCGTACTCCACAGGTGAATCCGGATTGAGGGAACGAGTAAAAAAACTGCTGATTACATTAAACTCAAACCACGTACGCGGTATACGAAGCTTGGTACCGTATTTTTTTTCAAAAAGGTGACAAAGCTTGTTGTCTGCAAATAAGTCGCGGCGATATAATAATAGCTGCGGACCAAAAAGGAAAGGCAGACCATAGTATCTTCCGTTCATCTGCCCAACTTTTTCCACAAGCCCATCCAGAAAAATACCGGTATCGATTGTTTTGGAATTAATATAGTCAGTTATATCTACGAAACGGTTATCCGAGGCAAGTATATCCAGCCACGGGTTATCATACATACATACGTCAAAATTGCTTAGGTAGTCTTTATCCATAAGCTTTGATAGCAGCATGCCATGTTCGCACAATGTCACATCTACATCAATGCCGGTTCTGCGCGTGAATGCGGAATGGGTTCTTATAATACCATGAGCATTTGGCGAATCGAGGAACAATAAATGCAGTTTCTTGTGTATTCGTTTATGTGTGCTTTCGTTTGTTTTTGCCGTATCAAACAGATTCTTACCTATAATTTTATCGCTCAGAATAATTTGCTGCTTTTCAAACATCAGCGGGCTGTTTATGTTGCTTAGTAACAATTGCGCTGCATTTGTACCGAGATAATTAGCAGGACGCATTGTAACTATGATATTATTGTACCTTAAAAAGCTTGCAAGTGTCTCCTGACCTATGGATATCATAACAAGGTCATCATATAACGATATGCCCGCGAGATACGCCGCCTGTTCAAGTCCATTGGCAAGAATCCGAGATGTAGAAATAACCGCATCAGGCGAATGATCCTGGAATAATGAGATACCAGTACGGAAGGCTTCTTCCTTTGTCATAATGATGTGACGGATTAAGTCTTCATTTATATCCATACCGTGCGTTATAAGAAAATCACGGTATGATTGGGCATATTCCTGTTCGCAAGAAAAATGGTCTGGCCCTGCTATAAGAGCTATATTTTTGCAACCGCGCTCATAAAGCTGTGACATAAGATAAGTCATTGTGTCGTATTGGTTGAATGATACATAGTTTGCATCTCTGGAAGTGACTTTTCTGTCTATAAAAAGTGTCGGAGTGCTTGTTATATTGTCGTAAAACCCGGTGCCCTTCAAGCAGGACATAACTATAAGACCGCATGCGTTCTTTTGCATAAAACTATTTATAATAGACATTTCGATTTCGGGAACATCACCCGAAAGAGCTAAATTAAGGTAATATCCCGCCTTTTTAAGCTCGGCTTCTATACCTGTAAGCAAGCAGGCATAATATTGATCATTTGTGTTTGGCAGTACGACACCAATTTCGCGATTGCTGTTAGTCCGAAGATTCTTTGCATACGAATTGGGTTTGTAATTCAGCTCAGTTATTGCCGATTTTATTTTTTTTGCAGTTTCAGGCAAAACGTGTTTTGCACCGGTTATATAATTTGATACTGTTCCCACAGATACCCCGGATAGCATTGCCACATCTTTAATAGTACTCATTTTCAACCGTCCTTATTTCCGATAAACAATTATAAAACAAATTTTATTATAATGCAAGGTGATGTTAAAAATGAAACGATTCAATAAAAAGTTTAATAATTTAATTGACAGAGTATATTTATGTTAATATAATTAATACGCTTAAAGTTATTTGCACATTAAATCATTACATCAAAGCATCCAATACATTAAAAAAAATTTGAATAAGAGGGAAAAAACGTGGCTGAAGTATTGCTTGAAATGACAGGCATCCAGAAGTATTTTCCGGGAGTCCATGCGCTTGACAACGCTTCTATCAGCGTCAACAAAGGTGAGGTACACGCGTTGGTCGGAGAAAACGGCGCGGGTAAGTCTACATTGATGAAAGTACTGACTGGAATTTTTAAAAAGGATGGCGGCACAATAAAATTCCGGGGCCAAGAAATCGAGCCGATGAACCCCAAACATTCTCAGCAAATGGGTATATGCATCATTCATCAGGAATTAAATCTCATGCCGCATCTTACTGTAGCCCAGAATATTTTTATTGGTAAAGAGCCGACAAAGGGCTTGCTGTTAGACCAGCGGTCGGAGAATAAACAGGCGAGAGAGATGCTAGCAGCGCTAAATGTGCACATCGATCCGACAATCCCTGCCGGAGAACTTACTGTCGCGAAACAGCAGATGGTTGAAATTGCCAAAGCGCTTTCATATAACAGTGAACTGCTGGTTATGGATGAGCCCACAGCCGCTTTAACAGAAAACGAGATACAGGAACTGTTCAAGGTGATTCGGGATTTACGTGACAAGGGGCACGGAATAATATACATATCGCACCGTATAGACGAGCTCCCTTTGATAAGCGATAGAATTACAGTTTTGCGCGACGGACAGTACGTCGGCACGGAAGAAACCAAGAAAATTACCAAAGATAAAATTATTAGTATGATGGTCGGGCGTACTATTTACGAAGAACCAAAACTTAAAAGCACCGTACCCGAAAATGCGCCCGTAGTGTTAAAAGTTGAAAATTTGAAGGGAAACAATGTTAAGGATGTATCATTCGAGTTAAGAAAAGGCGAGATACTGGGGTTTGCCGGGCTTATGGGCGCAGGCCGGACAGAGACTATGCGTACGCTTTTTGGTGCGGACACTTCAACCGGCGGAGAGTTAATCGTAAATGGCAAAAAAGTGACCATAAACAGCCCGAGCGACGCTATAGCGCACGGCATATGCTATCTTTCGGAAGACAGAAAAGCCTTCGGACTTGCTATTGATTTGAGCTTGCGTGACAACTGTGTTATGGCAAGCATTGATCAATTCATGTTCGGCCCTTTAACGAATGATAAAAAAATGGATACAACAACACGGGAATATATCCAAAAGATCGATATTAAGACACCGTCAGTAAAACAGCTTGTTAAAAACCTGTCCGGCGGCAACCAGCAAAAAGCCGTTATTGCTAAGTGGCTGATTAGAAACAGCAATATAATGATATTTGACGAGCCTACCCGGGGAATAGACGTAGGAGCAAAGCAGGAGATATACAAGCTGATGAATCTGCTCACGTCTGAAGGCAAATCCATAATAATGATATCTTCTGATCTGCCTGAACTGCTGCGCATGAGCGACAGATTAATTGTTATGCGTGAGGGGAAGGTGACCGGTGAACTTGATATCTCCGGTGCCACTCAGGAAAAAGTTATGACTTTAGCAACAATAAATATGTGAGGTTACTGCAATGGAAATTAGAAAAAAATTTAATGCAACTAAGCTACTTGCTCCGGCGGTTTTATTGATTCTTTATGTGTTCTTTTCGGTATTTGGGAATAATTTTTTTTCCACGGATTACTTGGTAAACATACTTGATGGCTCGTATTACATTGGTTTTATGGCCATAGGTGTTACTTTTGTTATCATAACCGGCGGTATCGATCTTTCGCTTGGCACTAACATGATGTGCGCAGCGCTTTTGGGCGGCGCAGCTTATAACACACTTGGTTGGCCGATGGGCTGGTGCTTGGTTCTTGTAGTCGCGGTAGCAACAATCATGGGTTTGATAAACGGTGTAATGGTTGCTTATTTCAAGCTCCCCCCGTTCATTGCCACTCTCGGAATGATGATGATGGGAATGGGATTTGGCGCGATTGTCACAAAAGTGCAGACCATGCGGTACCCAACGTTTGGCACGCCTGACGGTTGGTTTAAAAATGTGTTTTACAAGACAGTAGATGGTATTCCTGTGGGCGCATTTTGGCTGGCTGGCTTTATCCTTATAGCAATAGTTCTGCTTAACAAAACAAAGTTTGGGCGTTATACGTTTGCCATAGGTTCAAACATTGAAGCAGCAAGACTATCCGGTATTAAAACAAATCCGTGGCTGATGTTAGTATATACGTTCAGCGGATTTTGCTGCGGATTGGCAGGCATAATGTACGCAGCCGTTTATACCTCAATAATTCCTTCAACCGGCAACGGTCAAGAACTTTTGGGTATAGCAGGCGTTGTTATAGGCGGTACGAGTATGAGGGGCGGAACAGGCACTCTAACGGGAACTATAATCGGCGTTTTTATAATGAGTGTACTAAAGCAGGGGCTTATGTCAATGGGTTTACAGAGCCACTGGCAGACGTTCTTTACAGGGGTTGTTGTTATTGGCGCAGTTCTTTTGGATCAGTACCGCATTAAGCAAAGCAACAGAGTAAGAAAAAATGATTGATTTCCTCGGGGTTTTCCCGATGGAGTAATAATATAGGAGGAAAGAAAGAGATGAAGAAAGTATTGGTTTTTATGCTCGTATTGGCAATGGTATTCTCTCTCGTAGCCTGTGCGACGCCTCAAGAAACAAAACCAACTGAAGAAGACACAAAGCCGGTTGACACTGCTGCTCCGGACACTTCACAGCCGGATGCCGGAAAGCCATATATCGCTGTTATTTCAAAAGGCTTTCAGCACAAGTTCTGGCAGACAGTTTTAGCGGGAGCAGAGGCAGCCGCCGAGGAGTACGGTGTTGAGATGACGTTCGATGGCCCTCCGTCCGAATCTGATATCAGCATTCAAGTTGATATGGTGAACGCGGCTTTGGCAAAAAATCCTGCAGCTCTTGCACTGGCAGCACTTGATACAGAATCCCTAAATGAGCAACTGAACACTTGTATGGATAAGGATATCCCGGTAATCGGTTTTGACTCTGGTGTTCCGAATGCGCCTGCGGGTTCGATTATTTCTACTGCTTCAACGGATAATGAAGCTGCGGGGGCTCTTGCGGCACAGACTATGTATGGCATCGATGCAATATCTGCTGCAGTGTCGGCAGCCACTAAGGACAGCCCCATTGTTATAAGCGTTATCAGCCAGGATGCGACATCTGCCTCGATTACAGGCCGCACAACCGGATTCGTCAACAAAATGTATGAACTGTGCGAGGCGGCCAAGTCCGGTTTGGTAGCTGTGACAGGCCATGACAAATGGAATAAGGCTTCGGGTTCGGGAGATGTTGCGGTTGAAATTCTTGTTTCCATTGCTGCATCTACAAGCGTGACGGACTGCCAGACGGCAGCCCAAGCCGTAATCCAGAGAAAACCTGTTGGCGTATTCTGCACGAACTCGGGTTCTGTTGACGGAATGCTTGCCTCCACTGCTGACGGTTCCGACCTTGACCGTACAAACGGCAGATATAAGGATTTAATTGTTGTAGGCTTTGACTCTGGAGCGACTCTGCTGAACGCTATCAGAAACCAGTGGTTCCACGGAGCTGTGACTCAGGATCCGTATATGATTGGTTACTATGCTGTTGAACTGGCTGTTAAAGCCATCAATGGTGAGACGGTAGACGAAATTGTTGATACCGGATGCCAGTACTATACATACCAGAACATGGACGATCCTGCTATAGCCGCACTCCTGTACGACTAATAAGAAAACGGTAACCGAGGGCAGCTTCAAGAAAGTTGCCCTCAATAATCTCAAATGTAATTTTATTTATTTACAGTTTATGATTTATATTTAGCAGCTCAAGACGATACGGAAAGGGAATGCAAATGCTATTGGGAATACCAAAAATATTATCACCTGACATAATCGCAACACTTTGCGAGATGGGGCATAGCGATATCGTTGTAATTGGCGATGCGAATTTTCCCGGCAGAAGGTTTGCCGCAGAGGGGAACTGCAGGTTTTTGCGGGCATACGGCTTATCTGGCACCGACTTATTAGACGCTGTACTCACGGTTATACCGTGCGATGCATATGTCGAGCATCCCGTAAAATTGATGCAGAAGATGGAATCCGATAAGCATATGGCAATTCCGATCTGGGATGAGTATAAGAAAATTGTAAAAAAACACGATTCACGCGGACAACAAGCCATAGGCTTTTTGGAAAGATTTGCTTTTTACGAGGAAGCAAAAAAATCATTCTGCATTATACAGTCGGGCGAAGAAGCTATTTACGCCAATGTAATGATTCAAAAAGGGGTCATTAAGTGATATGGTGAGAGATTTGCTGCTTGGAATTGATATCGGTACGAGCGGCTGTAAAATTGCTGTCTTCTCGCGGGACGGCACGGCAGTCTGCGCAGTTACGGAAGAATATCCTGTGTATTATACTGCGCCCGGATACATTGAACAAGAGCCTGATGACTGGTGGGATGCCGTATGCCGTGGGACGAAGAGGATTCTGGCCGAAAACAATATAGATGCGGCTGATATTGCCGGCATCGGGGTGGATGGACAGAGTTGGGCAGCAATAGCCGTTGATGGTAAAGGCGAGGTGCTGACACGCAATCCAATTTGGATGGATACACGCGCAGAGGCGATATGCTTGAAAATCAACGCGTTAATCGGTTCGGACGATATATTTTTTTTAAGCGGAAATCCGCTTAAAGCGCAATATTCAACAGGCAAGATTATTTGGTATAAGGAAAATATGCCGGATATCTACTCGCGAACAGATAAAATACTTCAGTCAAATAGTTTTATAGTGTATAGAATGACTGGTGTTATCAGCCAGGACGTTTCACAGGGGTACGGACTGCATTGTTTTGATATGAGGAAAGGCTGCTGGAACAGCGGCATGTGCGCAGCGCTTGGCATAAATAGAGATACATTGCCTGATATAGCGATGTGCCATGAGGTTGTCGGATACATTACACACAAAGCGGCTGCCAGCATGGGATTGAAAGAAGGCACACCGGTTGTAGCGGGAGGTCTTGATGCGGCCTGCGGAACATTGGGCGCGGGTGTGCTGCAACCGGGCCAAACCCAAGAACAGGGCGGACAGGCAGGCGGCATGAGTATATGTCTCAAGGAGTACCGTGCAGACCCGAGACTGATTCTCAGTTTTCATGTAGTGCCGGGCAGATGGCTTTTGCAAGGCGGAACTACGGGCGGCGGCGGAGTTGTGCGCTGGTTTCATGAGCAGTTTGGATATGAAGAGATACAAAAATCAAAGGAAACGGGCAGCCCGTCTCTTGCGCTTTTGGATAAACTTGCGGAAACGGTGCCTGCGGGCAGCGATGGTTTGTTGTTCCTGCCTTATATGGCCGGAGAAAGATCACCGATATGGGATGATAAAGCAAAAGGTGTATTCTACGGTCTGGACTATGCAAAAACACGGGCGCACATGGCGCGCGCGGTTATGGAAGGTGCAGCATATTCGGTCAGGCACAATATTGAAGTGGCTGAAAGCGCAGGAGCGACAGTCAACACGATGCGCGCGATGGGCGGAGCTGCAAACTCTCTTTTCTGGACACAGATGAAAGCAGACATAACCGGAAAGCCAATTGAAGTACCGGCTTCTGATACTGCTACAACGCTGGGCGCGGCTTTGCTGGCAGGAGTTGGTGTGGGCATATACCGCGATTTTGAGGATGCAGTGGCGCAGGCAGTTAAGGTCAGACGAAAACATAAACCCAACGATGAACACAAATATATATATGATAACGGATATAAAACATATCTGGAACTTTATTTTTCGCTAAAAGAATTAATGAATAAATAGAGGTATGACGTGAAAGCAGCTGTAGTAGTGGCAAACGAAGATGTCAGATATATGGATATCGAAGAACCTTGTGTTACCGATGATATGGTAAAAATAAGGGTGGCGGTTTCTGGAATATGTGGTTCGGATATTCCGCGGGTTCTTAATAACGCAGCTCACTCTTACCCGATTGTGCTTGGGCATGAGTTTGCGGGTGAAGTTGTCGAGGTCGGGAATGGAGTAAAGTCGGTCAACGTCGGTGACAGGGTAACGGGTGCGCCTTTGTTGCCATGCATGGTCTGCAACGATTGCCAGCGTGGTTATTACGCACAATGCAAGCACTATAGCTTTGTGGGCTCGCGTCAAAACGGCAGCAATGCCGACTATGTTGTACTTCCTGAACGCAATGTTGTTGTATTCGATAAGTCCATAAGTTTTGAACAAGGCGCAATGTTTGAACCCTCTACCGTAGCGCTTCACGGGATAATGCAAAGCGGTTTTAAAGGCGGAGGAACGGTTGCAATACTCGGCGCCGGAACAATAGGTATTTATGCTTTTCAATGGGCAAAGCTTCTTGGCGCTAAGAAGTTGGCAGTGTTTGATATAAGTGATGTAAGGCTTGCGCTTGCCGAAAGACTTGGTGCCGACTTTACAATAAACACGCTAAATCAAGGGTTCGTTGATGACGCTTTTATATTCGCAGACGGTAGCGGTTTCGATTATATTTTTGAAACGGCAGGTGCAGCAGCGACAATGAAATTGGCGTTCAAGCTTGCTGCAGCGAAAGCTAGTGTCTGCTTTATCGGAACGCCGCATACCGAGCTTTGCTTTACATCGGAAGAATGGGAGAACATGAACCGAAAAGAATTTCGTTTAACAGGTTCATGGATGAGCTACAGCGCGCCTTTTCCGGGAATCGAATGGAAAATGACGGCGGAGTATTACGCTGCAGGAAAGCTGAAATTTGATGAAGGTTTAATTGGGGAGCGTATATCAATGTCTCAGGCGCTGGAGGCGTTTCAAAAATTCAAGACGCCGGGCACTGTTAATGGGAAGGTATTATTGACTAACTATGAAACATGGAGGAATTAAAATGGAATTTATTGATCCTAACAAAGTGCCACAAAGGAAACTGTACGATGGCGGCATGATGCCCTGCATCGGTATGGGGACATTTGGCTCAGACAGATTTACTCCTGAGCAGGTTGCGGCTGCTGTATCAGGGGCAATTAAAGTTGGGTACCGTATGTTTGACTGCGCGGCTGTATATGGTAACGAGCATCTGATAGGCGAGGTGTTTCAGGACGCATTTGATAATGGGATAGTCAAAAGAGAAGAACTGTTTATAACATCAAAAGTCTGGAACGATATGCATGGCAGAGGTGACGTGTTGATTTCTTGCGCAAAAAGCTTGAAAGACCTGCGCCTTAATTACATTGATGCGTATTTTATACATTGGCCGTTTCCAAACTATCATGCTCCTGGCTGTGACGGCGACTCGCGCAATCCGGACTCAAAGCCTTTTTCCGTTGAGAGATTTATGGAGACTTGGCAGCAATGCGAGCGGCTGGTTGATTTGGGACTTGTTAAATACATTGGTATGTCGAGCATGACCATACCCAAACTTGAAGCTGTATTGCCTCTTTGCCGGATAAAGCCCGCTGTTATTGAAATGGAACTGCATCCAAGCTTCCAACAGACTGAACTTTTTGAATATGCCGTCCGGCATAAGGTGCAACCGATTGGTTTTTGCCCTATCGGTTCTCCAACGCGTCCCGACCGTGACAAAACGGAAAAAGATGTTGTGGATATTCAGATTCCAAAGGTAGTGGAAATCGCAAAGACGCACGGCGTACACCCTGCAATAATCTGCATCAAATGGGCAGTACAGCGAGGACAGACGCCGATCCCGTTCTCGGTATACGAAAACGAGTATACCAGCAACCTAAGGTGCGTAACAGAGGACCCGCTCTCAGACAGGGAGATGGAGATTATAAAATCGGTAGACAGCAACTGCCGTCTTATCAAAGGACAGGTTTTTCTCTGGCCGGATGCTAAGGGATGGGAAGATCTTTGGGATTTGGACGGAACGATTACAAAATAGGTGCATAATGAAGGCTGAAAAATTTTTTAGTCAGTTAATAAAAGCTCAAAAAAATGGGAGCGATATGGCCATTTGTTCTATTTGCAGTGCCAACAGATTTGTTCTGGAAGCGGCTATGGAAGACGGGAGGGACAATGGCCTTATGGTGCTCATTGAATCGACCGCTAATCAAGTAAATCAATATGGCGGATACACAGAAATGAAACCGATTGATTTTGTTGCGTTAGTTCGTCATATTGCTCGAGAAGTGGGACTTGATGAGGGACAGCTAATAATCGGAGGAGACCACCTAGGGCCATTGACATGGCAAGGTGAAGCTGAAGATGAGGCTATGGAGAAAGCAGAAGTACTTATAAGACAATATGTGGCGGCCGGTTTCTCGAAGATACATATAGACACCAGCATGCGGTTGGGCGATGACTCCAAAACGGAACGCTTACCTGAAAGTACTATAGCAAAACGGGCAGCTCGGCTTTGTTTGACTGCAGAAGCAACCTCAACCGGCACCAAACCCGTTTATGTCATAGGTAGTGAGGTGCCTGTTCCCGGCGGCGCGACTGAAAATGAAGATGCGATAAACGTAACATCTCCTAAGCACCTCAAAAATACACTGGATGAGTTTAAAAGAGCATTTTTCAATCAGGGGTTGAAAGAAGCATGGAACCGCGTTATCGCCGTAGTGGTACAACCGGGAGTGGAGTTCGCGGATGACACTATAATACAGTATGATGCAGACAAGGCAAAAGAGCTTATTAAATTTGCCAAAGGGCTTGACGGGATTGTATTAGAAGGTCATTCGACCGACTATCAGCCCAAAGCGGCACTGGATGAAATGCGGCGTGACGGTATCGCAATATTAAAGGTAGGGCCTGCATTAACCTTTGCGTTGCGTGAGGCCCTTTTTGCTCTTGAGGATATGGAGCGGATTCTTTATCCGTTTTCACCAGAAGGAGGATACTCATATTTTCGTGATACTCTCGAAGGGAAGCTCATGAAAGATAATAAATACTGGACAAATTATTATCACGGCTGTGAACAGAATAAGGCATACGCGAGAAAGTATAGCCTTTCGGACAGGTGCCGATACTACTTGGATGATGCCGAAATTAAAGCGTCAATTAAGAGACTTATAAAAAATATCAATGCACTTTCCATACCGTACGGCTTGATTTCACAGTATTTCCCGGAACAGAAAGAGAGTGTGATTGGGGCAGCGGGTACTGCGGCTGCGGAGAAGCTGATTAAGCAGCGTATTAAAAACGTCATCAGAACCTACAGATAAGCATTTTTGACAAAAATACAAAGACAAATCAGTAAATATATTTACTGACAGGGTCGGAACAAGAGGAGGAGTTATGGTTAAGATAGGCATTCGTCCGGTTATTGACGGAAGGGAAGGAAAAATAAACGTCCGCGGCAGTCTGGAAAAACAGACAATGAATATGGCAAAGTCGGCGGCGGAACTGATAAGTTCCAATGTAAAAGACAGACATGGGAACCCGGTACAATGTGTGATAGCCGATTCGACAATAGGCGGTGTTTATGAAGCCGCAAAATGCGCGGAGAAATTTCAAAGAGAAGGCGTTTGTGCAACGCTTTCCGTGACGCCCTGCTGGTGCTATGGGAGCGAGACAATGGACATGGACCCCTTGATGCCTAAAGCGGTTTGGGGGTTTAACGGAACGGAACGGCCAGGAGCGGTGTACCTGGCGGCGGTACTTGCAGCACATACTCAAAAGGGGCTGCCCGCATTTTCAATTTACGGGCGCGATGTGCAGGACGCAAACGATCATAGCATTCCTGCTGATGTGACGCAAAAGATACTGCGGTTCGCGCGGGCCGCTGCAGCGGTCGGGCAAATGAGGGGAAAGAGCTACTTGTCATGCGGCGGCGTATCGATGGGAATAGTAGGATCTATCGCCAATCCGGATTTCTTTGAAAGCTTTCTTGGCATGCGGTGTGAGCAGGTTGACATGTCAGAGTATATACGCCGCATTGAGGAAGAGATATATGACAAAGATGAGTTGGAAAAAGCGCTGGCCTGGGTTAAAGCAAACTGTAAGGAAAGCGCGGATACGAATCCGGAATCCGATTCAAGAGAACGCAAAGACTGGGAATGGGAGTTCACTGTCAAATGTGCTCTGATTGCCAAGGACCTTATGAACGGCAATCCCGTACTTAAAGAAAAAGGATATAATGAGGAAAGCATGGGACACAATGCTATTGCCGGTGGCTTTCAGGGACAGCGCCAATGGACAGACCATTTCCCAAATGCTGATTTCGTTGAATCTATTTTGTGCTCATCGTTCGATTGGAACGGAAAGCGAACGCCATATGTGTTTGCGACGGAGAATGACAGCCTTAACGGCACTGCTATGCTTTTCGGTCACCTTTTAACAAACACTGCTTCGATTTTTTCTGATGTTCGTACTTATTGGAGCCCGGAAGCGGTTAAACGCGTAACAGGCAAAGAGTTGCCGGAGGATGGCAGACACGGCATAATACACCTTCTAAACTCGGGGGCGGTCTGTATTGACGGGACAGGTGAGCAGACTAAAAATGGCTTGCCGGCAATTAAACCTTTCTGGGAGATTACCGATAAAGAAGTTGAAAAATGTTTGAGAGCAACTGATTGGTGTCCTGCAAATAAAGGTTATTTTAGAGGCGGAGGTTTTTCAAGTCATATTAAGACGCGGGGCGGTATGCCGGTTACTATGAGCCGTATAAATCTCGTTAAGAATTTCGGTCCGGTACTGCAAATTGCAGAAGGTTATACGGTGGAGCTGTCGGACGATATACACAAAATTCTGGAACAGCGTACAGACCCGACATGGCCGACAACTTGGTTTGCGCCGAGATTAACCGGAAGGGGCGCATTTACGGATGTTTACAGCGTTATGGCAAACTGGGGCGCGAATCATGGTGCCGTAAACTACGGGCATATTGGCGCCGATATGATAACGCTGGCTTCAATGCTAAGGATACCGGTAAACATGCATAACGTTGAGGAAATAAACATATTCCGTCCTTCGTCGTGGAACGCTTTTGGTACAGATAATCTCGAGAGTGCGGATTATTTCTGTTGCAAGAACTTTGGGCCGCTTTACGGGAAATAGCAGGTAAAAAACGCCGGCTATAATAAATTGATTATAGTAAAGAGAGGTTTTGTCCAATTGGCTACAAAGAATTTCCTTGCAGCCGATCTTGGCGCAAGCAACGGGCGTACTATACTCGGCGAATTTAATGGACAACGTATCACTATAAATGAAATAAACCGCTTTTCAAACTCGTATATCCGTGTTGATGAGGCATATTTCTGGGATATACTCGGGCTTTATTCCAATATTATAAGCGGTATTTGCCTGTGCCGAAAAAAAGGCGCTGCACTGTCGGGTATTGGAATTGATACTTGGGGTGTCGATTTTGGACTGATTGACTCTAAGGGACGTCTTATTGGAAACCCAAGAGCATACAGGGACCCCCGCGGACAGCGCGGCATGAAAGCGTTCGTTGAAAAGTACGGAGAAAAAACTGCTTTTGACATAACCGGCATAGCAAACTGGGAATATAATACATTGTTCCAGTTATATGATATGATAATTTCGGGAGATCCGCAGCTGAGCATCGCTTACAAAATGCTGTTGTTGCCGGATCTTCTTGGATATATGCTGTGCGGCAGCATATCTTCTGAGTATACACATGCGACAACAACACAGATGCTCAATAAACAAAACAGAACATGGTCGAAAGAAATAATAAAGATGATAGGGCTGCCAGATAGCATGTTGGCGCCTGTTCAAACAAGCGGCACGGTAAAAGGATACTTAACTGCACAGCTTAAAGAGCAAACAGGGCAAAAATGCGAAACACCTGTTTTTTGCGTCGGGTCCCATGACACAGCATCCGCTGTTGCGTCTTTGCCTGTCAGAGAAAGCGATTACGCGTTTATATCCTCAGGCACGTGGTCGCTTATAGGCATTGTTTCAAAAACGGCCATTGTCAACGACACCGTATTTGATAAAAAGCTCTCCAACGAGGGTACAGTTGACGGAAAATACAGATTGCTTCAAAACATCATGGGCTTGTGGATTATTCAATGCTGCAAAAAACAATGGGACAGAGAAGAACCGTTAAGCTGGGACGATATAATAGACTTATCCAAGAACGCTCCGGAATTCAAGTCTTTTATAGATGTTAATGATCATTTATTCTTTGATGGTGACGATATGATCCGCAAGATACAGGCATACTGCAAAACGACCGATCAACCTGTGCCAACAAGCAAAGGCGAGATTGCAAGGGCGGTATATGAAAGCTTAGCAATGAGCTATCGTGAAGCGTTTGAAAGCCTTGAGATACTAAAGGGCAGGCGCATAAATGTAATGCATATTGTAGGAGGAGGATCTAAAAATTTGTTGCTGAATCAATTTGCAGCAAATGCAACAGGAAGAGAAACCATAGCAGGACCTGCTGAAGCTACTGCCATAGGCAATCTGATGGTACAGGTTATGGCATCGGGAGAAGTTGCTGACATGTCTGAAGTCCGGCAGGTTATTCGTGATTCATTCAAAGTTTTAAGTTTTGAGCCAAAAGAAACGAACAAATGGAACGAACATTACTGCAGGTTTCTAAAGATAAAGAGGTTATATAAGGAAGCAAATAATTTATGCAGCGATTAAAAGGAAAGAAAGCAGCTGTAACCGGAGCGGCTCAGGGTTTGGGGCAAGCGCTTGCCCAGCGTATGTGTGATGAAGGCGCTCAAGTTGTTATAGGAGATATAAATATAAATAAGGCTAAGGAAACGGCAAAGACGCTGAGGGACGGAGCAGCATTCGGACTGGATGTTTCAGACTTTGATTCATGTGAGAGCTTTATTAACAGTGCAGTTAAGCATCTCGGCGGTATTGATATACTTGTTTCCAATGCCGCGATACTGATTTCCGGTTCAATTGAGGATTTTGATTCTCTCACTTGGAAGAAAGTAATAGATGTCAATTTATGCGGTTTTTATAATATCGCGAAGGCGGCCGTGCCTCATATGAAAACAAACGGGGGTTCAATTATACAGATAAACTCCAAATCAGGCAAAAAGGGGTCGTATAGGAATTCGGCGTATGCTGCATCAAAATTCGGAGGCGTTGGGCTTGTACAAAGCCTTGCGCTGGAGTTAGCTGAATATAATATCCGCGTTAATGCAATCTGCCCGGGGAACCTTCTGGATTCTCCCTTGTGGACAGACAGTCTGTTTAAACAGTATGCGAAAAATCAAGGCATTACAGAAGAAAAAGTGAGACAGAAATATATTGATAAGGTACCGCTAAAACGAGGATGTACTTATGCTGATGTAGCAAATATGCTTGTGTTTGTTGCAAGCAAAGAGGCAGCATATATAACAGGGCAGGCGCTGAATGTAACCGGCGGTCAACAGATGGACTAAAAGTATGGATAAAGAAGAACTATGGATTCAACAATTGAATGCACAATACGCAGACCAGCGTATTGCCGCTTTAAAAGAAATAAAAACGCTTTTAAATAACGGTAAATTAACAGTCTCTGCAGGAGAGGATTATACCAACAATCATGTGCATACAAAATATTCATTCTCGCCGTATTCTCCGGCAAAGGCGGTATGGGCTGCATATAAAAGCGGCCTTAAAGCAGTCGGAATTATTGATCATGATGCGGTTAACGGCGCGGAGGAGTTTATAGAGGCAGGCAAGATATTAGGTATAGCAACAACGATAGGTTTTGAGATACGTACAGACTGGAGCGGCACGAAGCTTAGCGGAAAAACGTTAAACAATCCTGAACAGAAATCTTGCGCATATATATGCGCGCATGGGCTGCCTCATACTCAAATAGCAAGTGCGGATTCGTTCTTAAGCACAGTAAGAAAAGCAAGAGATAAACGCAACAGAGCCATGACCGAGCGCTTGAATAAAGAGATGAGTATTTTCGGCATTTCAGTAGAATATGATACGGACGTGCTGCCGTTATCGTATAGTGATTTTGGCGGAGAGGTGACAGAAAGACATATATTGTTCGCACTGTCCAAAAAAATGATTAAAAAAGCTGGCAAAGGGGAAGAACTAATTGCTTTACTATCGGGGAAGCTAAAAATCCCATTGAATGAAAAACAGCGAGCCTACCTTGAGGATAATCAAAATGAGTTTTATGAATATGATTTGCTCAACATATTAAAGAGCAGGTTTACCTCCGGCATATACATAGATGCGGAACGTGATGAAATAGTACCGGTGTGTGAAACAGTTGCTTTTATTAAAAAGATTGGAGCAATACCGACATACTGTTACCTTGGGGACGTAGAGGTTTCGCCGACAGGAGATAAAAGAGCACAGAAATTTGAGGATGAGTTTCTCGGCAGTTTACTTAGTGAGTGCAAAAAGATTGGGTTTGATGCTATTGCGTTTATGCCCACACGCAATACAAAAGAGCAGCTTAGCAGGGTAATATCGCTTTGCGGCAAGTATGGATTTATGCAGATATGCGGTGAAGACATCAATCAGCCGAGGCAATCGTTCATATGCAGGGAGCTTAAGGATAAGCGGTATGAGCATCTTGCAGATGCAGCTTGGGCACTGATAGGGCACGAAAAAAGAGCTGCTGAAAACCTTAATGAAGGAATCTTTGCAGACGGGGCGAACATTACGCCTGAAATGCTGACGGAAAGAGTACAAAGGTACAAACATATAGGACTTGCGGAATATAAGGGGGAACCATGAAGACATCGGCAGTAAGAATATACGGAAAAAAAGATCTTCGGCTTGAGAAATTCGAACTCCCTTCGATTAAGGATGATGAAATTCTTGCTAAAGTAGTTTCCGATTCTCTTTGCATGTCGTCATACAAAGCGGCTATACAGGGCTCTGAGCATAAGCGTATACCTAGTGATATTGCTGAGCGCCCGACAATTATTGGACATGAGTTCTGCGGGGAGATAATCAAAGTCGGTGCAAAGTGGCGGGATAAATTTGTGCCCGGTGACAGGTTTTCGATTCAGCCTGCACACAATAAAAACGGTTCACAGTCCGCTCCGGGATATTCTTACGAATATTGCGGTGGAGACGCAACGAATGTGATAATACCAAGCGAAATCATGGAAATGGAGTGCCTTTTAAAGTTCGATTCTAATGCTTTCTTCTTAGGCTCTCTTGCTGAGCCTATGTCTTGTATTGTAGGGACATTTCATGCAATGTATCACGCCTCTCAAGGTTCGTATGATCATAAGATGGGAATAAAACGAGGCGGTAAGATGGCGATACTCGCGGGTGCAGGACCAATGGGCTTAGGCGCAATAGACTATGCGCTCCACAACCCCGAAAAAAATCCGTCACTGCTTGTTGTGACCGATATAGATGATGATAGACTCAAAAGAGCTGCTATGCTTTTTACGCCAAAAAAGGCTGCTGAGCATGGAATATTATTGGAATACATCAATACAAAACATATAGACGCTGTGGATGCCCTTTTGTCTTTGACGGATGGTACCGGTTTTGACGACGTTATGGTGATGGCCCCGGTAAGCACTATTATTGAACAGGGAGATGCGATACTTGCGAAGGACGGCTGCCTTAATTTTTTTGCCGGGCCTTCTGACCGAAACCTTAAGGCTTCGATAAACTTCTATAATGTGCATTATTCTTATACACATCTTGTCGGTACAAATGGCGGCAATGTTAACGACATGCGCGAGTCGCTTGCCCTTATGGGCAAAGGTCTGCTAAATCCGACGGTTATGGTTACCCATATTGGCGGGCTTGATTGTGTGGTTGAGTCAACGTTGAACCTTCCGAAAATAACGGGAGGCAAAAAACTCATATATACGGGTATATCGCTTGAGTTAACTGCAATTGAAGACTTTGAACAAAAAGGTAGGACAGACCCTCTGTTTGCCCAGCTTGCAAAAATAGTTAAAAGGACAAACAACTTGTGGAATGCAGAAGCAGAAAAGTATTTACTGGACAACGGAAGGCCGATTGAGAGCAGTTTTTGATACTGCTGTTTATGATCGCCGGATGAGTTTACAGCGTTGTGTGAGGTATGCAGATACCGGTTTGTATAGAAGATTATAAAACATATGCAAAACAATTTTAATGCGCATGAATCATACAAATTCATTTTGGAGGGGTATAATGAAGCTGTTGATCGATATAAAAGAAAAAGTCGCAAAACTTATCAAAAAAAAGCCGGACAGAGCATCAAATAAAAGAACGAAGACATCAAAAGAGAAGAGGTTTCTCTTAAAAAGTTTTTTGATTTTCAAGAATATTAAAATTGCCCCCAAGCTTTTGTTAGGTTTTTTTATCATTACTCTGTTTGGCGCTGGTATGGGGCTTTATACAAGTATGAGTATGGATGCTGTTTCAGCAACAAACACAAAAATATATGAAGAGATGCTTGTGCCCCAGCGCAATATTTCAAATATATCAAACACATATCAGAAGACCCGTATTGATTTTAGAAACCTGACACACATGGAAGCTGCGGAAATCGAAAGAAATGCGCCGGCCATAAAGAGCACAATGAAATGGCTTAGCTCAAGCATTGATAGTATCGAGCCGCTGATGTCGGCAGATTCAAAAGAACTGATAGAGAATTTCAGAACGGAAATTTCCAATTATATCGAAAAACTCACAATTGCCATTGAGGGACTTCGGTCCGGAAACCAAAAAGCAATAGTAGATGACTTGGTACGCGGGGGAGAATTATATACGCTGGAAAAGAAAGTGACGGATGCTATAGATAAATTGAATAATGCATCCACTAAGGAGGCAATTGCTCAACAAGCGGTCAGCAAAGAGAATACAGACAACGCGAAGATGATTACATATATCATAATCGGAATAGAGCTTATCTTCTCGGCCGTTATAGCCATTATCATTGCGCGAGGCATCAGTAAGCCCGTGAAAAAACTGACGAATGGTTTGAATCTGCTGGCATCAGGGGACACGGATATACCTGAGATGGGTATAAATTCAAGAGACGAGATAGGGCAGATGAGTGACGCATTCAGAAGCATAATTACATCTATACAAACGCTTAATAAAGACACTCTTATGCTTATAAACGCGGCGGCTGAAGGACAGCTTTCTATTCGAGCGGACGCCGAAAAACACGATGGTTCTTACCGAACAATCATCGAGGGGTTTAACGCCACACTTGATGCGGTTACAACACCCGTGAATCAAGCGGCTCAGGTGCTTGGGGAAGTTTCGAAGGGCAACCTCGATACATTTGTTGAAGGGGATTTTAAGGGTGACCATGCTATTATAAAGAGTACACTTAATGAAACGATAGAGATTCTCAAAGGCTATATCATGGAAATTTCTTTTGTTCTCGGTGAGGTTGCTAACGGTAAGCTCTTTGTAGGGATAAACACAGAGTATCGCGGAGATTTTACTGAACTTAAAAACTCTATCAATAAGATTGTCAGCTCGCTCAATAAGGTGCTTTCCGAAATAGGGGTATCTGCCGAGCAGATATCCTTGGGGACAAATCAGCTTTCAGCAGGCAGTCAGATTATAGCACAGGGCGCGACGGAACAGGCAAACGCTATTTTTGAGCTGTCCGCTTCGCTTATGCAGATTTCGGTGCAGACGGATCAAAACGCGCAGAGGGCAGAGCAGGCAAATGAACTTACGAGAAAAGTGCAGATAAAAGCAGTGGACGGCAACGAGCAGATGAAGGAAATGCAAAGAGCGATGGAGGATATAAATAGATCTTCCGAGAATATTTCGAGAGTCATCAAGGTAATAGACGATATAGCGTTCCAGACGAATATACTCGCGCTTAACGCAGCAGTCGAGGCTGCAAGGGCAGGTATACATGGCAAGAGCTTTGCTGTCGTGGCTGAAGAGGTGAGAAATCTGGCAGCGAGAAGCGCCAAGGCAGCAAGCGAGACAGCGGAGCTGATAAAAGGCTCGATAGATAAGGTGGAGGCAGGTACTAGAATTGCTGATGCTACTGCCCTTGCGCTGTCAGACATCGTGGCGAGTGCGGAACAAGCCGCAATACTGGTTGATGATATTGCAGCAGCTTCAAACGACCAGGCATTAGGGATACAGCATATCAACAAAAGTATAGAACAGCTAAACACGGTTGTGCAGTCTAATTCCTCAACTGCGGAGCAAGCGGCAGCGTCGAGTCAGGAGCTATCGGGCCAGGCTGAGATGCTCAAAAATATGGTCAGGCAGTTTAAGTTGGTAAAAACGGAATAACCATTAAAGAACCAAAGGCAGGTTATCTGCCGTATAAATCGAGAGCGTATCGGAAATTGTGCAAACCTTCATTGTCAGACAAAATAACAACTGACACTGGAGGTTTTATATTATATCCTCGCTTCGCTGGGGCAGGCTCTGGCGCAGAAGCGAGAAAGTACGTTACGCAAACTCATTGACGAACGCGGCATTAAGGACTTAGACGGTGTACAAAACTTGGTGAAAGAACTCACGTCCGGCTTGATTCAAGAAATCATGGATGCTGAGCTAGAAGAAGAACTGGGTTACAGTAAGTATGATTACAAGAATAAGCAAACGGACAATGCACGCAACGGTCACTACAAAAAGACGGTCATCAGCAGTCAAGGTGACGTCGACTTGGCTGTTCCCAGAGACCTACTATCATTATGTTTTGATTTTAATTAACCAGTTTATTATTATTAAATAAGCGAGTTGTTTGGGTAACTTATTAAAGCGAAGGGACTGACACAAATACTATACAATATTATAATAAGATAAGGTCACATAGTGCTCTGGGCGGCAGCCCCCCCCAGCACCTCGGAGTATTTTACACTTGTGAAAAATTATGGGAATTACCAAATTTAGACCAAGAAGTGGGGCAGGTCAATAGAACAATAAAGAAGGAGTATGTATATGAACACGACAAGGGAAAAACGGATACATGTCCTTGTGTGCGCGTTGATGCTCATAGGTCTCATGGGTTGTACAAGCGCCCCGCAGATGCAAGAAACAGCCGAAGTGGATTTATCTGCAACAGTGGAACCGTCAACGCGGTCAGAGACTACAGAATCACTCGCCCTCAGGGATGACGCACTTGCGGCCTCTCCGGTTGATTATCCCAAACCTTTTGAGTCCGGATACTTTACGGCAATCAACGATCCGATTGTCGTTGCCGAATGCATGGGGGTCACTTTTTCCGCGGATGAGTCCGCAGAGTTTACGACGCCCTACGACTGCAATATCGACCGCGCCATTCTTGTGGAAAATACGGGAGAGCTTTCCGTATTGATAGCGTGGAAAGTAACGTGCCAAGTTCAAGGGCTTTCAGAGGATGACATTATGACGCACCCTCAGCCGCAAATGCTGATTTTGGAGCCGGGAAAAAGCACGGTCATCCGCCCGTGCTGGCAATATTCTCCGGTGGATATCACGCTTAGCGATGCCACGTTCAACGTTGAGGTTGATGTCATAGACCGGAATACCATGCAGCGGGAAGCCGTACGATTTAATCTGAATAATAATGTGACCGTAACGGCTCATTCCAAACCGCTGCCCGGAAACGCGACCATTTCAGGCAGAATCATCAGCGCCGCTACCGGTGAGCCGCTGGTAAGGCTTCCCCTTGAGATAACGGATGGCAACTTCAGAAATATACTGTGGACTGACGAAAACGGCGAATACGAGGCTTCCGTTTACGCTTATAGAAATGCGCGCGGATACTATTTGGAATATGCCCTTCTTGTAAACGCAGAAGCGTCAAACGCCCAAATACACATGCATCAAGGCAACAACGATGAATTCGCGGTATACGGTCAGGCAAGGCGCGCTTTCGCGCCCAAGCCGGGCGAAACACTTACCATAGATATTGCGTTGCAGCCCAAAGCGGAGCAGTTGAACTATTCCCTAAGTAGTATAATGGATATCGGCATTCAAGCCTATGCCTTTGACGCCACGGGTGACGGCTCCGTTATCGCCACGGTTCCGTTTCATACGGGGCTTCCGGACGAGGAACGTGAAAAGACAGCGTATTTGCACGTCTTTGATTATACCGGCAAACTGCTCTTTAAGAAACATATCGTGGATGAAACCCCCGCCATAGATGTATCTAAGGATGGTTCACTTATCGCCACAACGATAGAGGAGCAAGCGAGCGACGAGCACACAAGAGCTGTCGTATATGATAAGCAGGGCGAGGTGTTCTATATGTCGGATGTGATGGAATACGACTCCCCGCTGGTCAGTACGATGAAAAGTCAGATTTGGGCGGTACAGATTTCGGACGACAACAGGCTGCTGGTCTATGGCGATACGGCGGGCATGGTATGGCTGGCGGATATGGAAACGGACGAGATTCTTTGGTCGGCATTCTGCGGCGGACAGGTAAGAAAACTGGGCTTTGATAAGCAAGACTCCGTGCTATACGTTTCTGCCGGTGATGGATATCTGCGCTGCTTCTCCACAAACAACGGCTCGCTGCTTTGGGAAACCTACGTGGACGCATGGATAACCAAGTGGACGATAACCGAGCATTACATCACAGCAATGACGAAAGCGTCGCCATGCGCCGTTCAGATAGTAGATAAGAACACGGGCGAAAACGTACTAAGTATCCCCGTGACAACCGGCGGCTCTGAGGTCGCCATGTCCCCGGATGAAAGCCTTGTGTGGTACGGCAACTCATTCTCCAGTGGCAAAAGTTCATTGTCAAATAACATCTATGATATCAGCGGTAAAATGCGGTATTCGATGATACAGCCCGGCATGGCGGCTGCTTTTACTGGCGATAGCGAACTGTTTGCGGTGCAGAACACTAAGACGATCGCCGTTGTAAACCGCGAGGGACAGATTTTATGGCAGTACGATTTTGCAGAGGATACGTCCCATCCCAATTCATGGGCAAATGCAACCGTGCTCTGGATATCTGATGATGGAAAATATATCGTTTCAGGTGCAAACGGAGATATGAGTGCGAATAACCTTGGACAGATATTCTTCTTTTCGCGGGACTAACAAACAGGTAAATAGCTTTCCATAATCAATATAATAGAAAAGAAGTGAGGTAAAAAAATGAAAAAGTTTAACTTAATAATTGCTCTCATGCTCGCCTTGGCTATAGTCATGTGCTTTGCGGGCTGTGCACAAAATACGCCAGCCGCCTCTGAGGATATAGCATCCGGATCGCTTAGTGAAACAGAAGAATCTGATGTATCCGAGCCAGAACCGCCAGAAGAGCCCTCTTTCGTAAAACATGAATCCTTACAATCCGCGCTTCCGTCCCCTGGTGATGCCACAGTCACGATGATCTCCGATGAGACTATCGACCTGACAGGCATCCCGCTCTCGGGTCGCAAGGAAATAATTCTAAACGGCCACACTCTGACGCTTACTGGCGCTTACGGCGTATCAGCGGACGCAGTGCTGGATATCAAGCCGGGCGAAGGCGCCGCCGAGGGAGAAATTGATATGACGGGGATGACTTTTGACTTCGGCTTCCTTACTGAGGAACTTCCGCCCGAAAAGGCGCTTATCGAGATACGCCCCGGCGTAATGATCGGCGAACCTGAATACCCTGAGGGCGTCGGCATAAGAGAGTTCCCGGATATACTGAAAGTAATTCAGACGATTGAATAGACAAATTATTTAGGACGGAGGAATAGCTCATGACCGCGAAAAAAAAGATCTTGTTTATCTGTGCTGTCATGCTCATACCGGCGCTGCTTTGCGCCTGCAGTACAGAGACTGAAATGCCCAGATGGTCTTTCGGTGTAGAAGGCGCGGAAATCAAGGTATTCTCATCCTTTGATTATTCCAAGCTTGATGAAGTTAGTATAACTGTGAAAAGGACGCAGGCAAACGGAGACGCTGTCACAGAGGAATTGCAGGGCGTTTATCTAAAGGATGTGCTTAAATATATTAATGTGTCCGAGTATTCCTCTATAATGCTGACATCGCGCAGTGATCTTTCGGTTGAGTATACCCCCGAAATCATAGAAGATCCCACCACCCTCCTCGTATTCGAGGTGAACGGCAGGACGCAATGGGAAAACGGGATTGAGATCGTTCAGGTGGTTTCGGGAAGCCAGCCGGAGGATATGTGGCTGTGGAATCTAAAAACCCTGACGGTGAACCCATGATGCACCGTCAGGGCATATTTGCGAGCCTGCAATTGATAGTAAGCTATGCCCATGTCCCGATTCAGTCTCGCCCATGAAGGCAAAGCAGTATTTTGATTTAAAACAATGCCTTCATGTTACCGCTGCCTTTGGGAGAGTGTATCGGAAATTGTGTAAACCTCTATTGTCAGATAAAATAACAACTGAC